>DATNLY010000048.1:0-7719 GCA_035602635.1 Opitutaceae bacterium
GATCGAGATCAAGGTCAGGGGATACAACCTGACCCTCAGGAGCAGCGAGGCGGCTCACGTCCTGGTCGAGCCCGGGGACCCATGAGCGCCGCACCCAGGCCCCCGGCCCCGCCCAGGACGCCCGTCTATGCGGTTGTCGGCAACCCGAACTGCGGGAAGAGCACGCTCTTCAACGCGCTCACCGGGCTGAAGCAGAAGGTGGGAAACTACCCCGGGGTGACCGTCGAGAAGAAGACGGGGACGCTCTATTCGCAGCACGGCCTGCCTATCACGATCATCGACCTTCCGGGCGCCTATTCCCTTGCCGCAAGGTCGCCCGACGAGGCCGTGACGCGCGACGTCCTCCTTGGGCGGCGCGGGGACACCCCCCAGCCCGACCGCATCCTTTGCATCGTCGACGCGACGAACCTCGAGCGGAACCTCTACCTGGTCCACCAGGTGCTCGACCTCGGGCGCCCCGTCATCCTCGTCCTGAACATGATGGACCTTGCCGGGAAGGCCGGGCTCGCGATCCGGGCCGACCGCCTCGAGCAGGCGCTTGGGATCCCGGTGATCCCTTGCGAGGCCGTGAACGGCAAGGGGCTCATCGCGCTCAAGCTCGCGATGAGCCGGCAGGACCTACCGTTGTCGCGCCACGCGTGGAACATCCCGGCGGCAATCGCCTCCGCTGTCGCTGAGCTGCAGGCCTCCCTCGTCTCAAACGGGGGCAAGGCCCCGCTTATCGCGCGCGCCGAGGCCCTCCTTCTCCTCACGGACCAGAATTCCGTGCGCGTCGCCGGGTCGACGCCCCTTGACCGCCGCACCGAGGAGATCCTCCGGTCATGGCAGGGCCGCTGGGAGGCGGAGGCCATCGACTGGGCGGGGGCGCTGGTGAGCTCGCGCTACGAGGCCATAGGCCGGCTGGCCTCGGAGGTTGTCCAGACCGCGCACTCCTCGGCCCCGACGGCAAGCGACCGCATCGACGCCGTCGTGATACACCCGGTGTGGGGCTGGCTGGTGCTGCTCGCGGTGATGACGCTCCTCTTCGTGAGCATCTTCTTCTTCGCCCAGGCCCCCATGGACTGGATAGGGAGGGGGAACGCGGCGCTTGCGAACTGGATAAAGGCGTCGATGCCCGAGGGGGACCTCCGAAACCTGCTCACGGACGGTGTCATCGGCGGCGTGGGCACGATCGTGACCTTCCTCCCGCAGATACTGATCCTGTTCTTCTTCATCGGGCTCCTGGAAAACACGGGCTACATGGCGCGCGCCGCGTTCATCATGGACCGCCTGATGAGCCGGGTGGGCCTGAACGGCAAGTCGTTCATCCCGCTGCTGAGCTCCTACGCCTGCGCGATCCCGGGGATCATGGCCACGCGCACGATCGAGGACCCCAAGGACCGCCTGGTGACGATACTCGTGGCGCCGCTGATGAGCTGCTCGGCGCGCCTGCCGGTCTACCTGCTGATGATCACCGCGCTCCTGCCGGGCGCCAGCGTCCCGATCGCCGAAAAGGTCGGCATCATGGTGCTCATGTACGCCCTGGGGACGCTGGGCGCGTTCGGCTTCGCGTGGCTCTTCAAGCGCACGCTGCTGAAGGGGGAGCCGCCTCTCATGATCATGGAGCTCCCCCCCTACAGGCTCCCCGGCCTGAGGGACGTGCTGATGCACATGGCCGAGAGGGCGGGACTCTTCCTGAAGCGGGCCGGAACCGTGATCCTCGGCATCAGCGTCGTCCTCTGGTTCCTGGCGGCGTATCCGAAGGCCCCCGAGGGGGCGACCGCGACGCAGCAGCTCGCCCAGAGCTTCGCGGGGCATGCGGGGCATGCCATCGAGCCCCTGATCAAGCCGATCGGATTCGACTGGCAGATAGGCATCGGCCTCATCACCTCGTTTGCCGCGCGCGAGGTCTTCGTGAGCACGATGGGCGTGGTCTTCAACGCGGAGAGCCATGACGAGGGCACCCGGACGCTGCAGCACGCCCTGGGGGCGGCGAGGTGGCCGGACGGGCGCATGCTGTTCACCCCGCTTGTCTGCATCACGCTCATGATCTTCTATGTCTTTGCCATGCAATGCATGAGCACGATCGCGGTCGTGCGGCGGGAGACCAACTCATGGCGGTGGCCGATCTTCCAGACCGCGTACATGACTGGCGCCGCGTGGGTTTTGTCGTTCATTGTGTACCAGGCCGGCACCGCGCTCGGCTTCTAGAACACAATGTCTCCCATGTCGCAGACCCTTGCAGCCCTCCTGGCGGTGGCCGTGGCCGCCGCGTGGCTCGTGCTGCGCGCCTTCGCGAAGGGAAGGAAGCCCGGATGCGGGGGGGATTGCGGCTGCGCCTCGCAGGACCTCCGGGAGAAGGCGCGAAGCCAGGAGAAGCTGGCCCGGACGGACGGTTGACCCGCGGGGCGGCCCGTGCGGCCGTGCTCGCAATCTTCCCTCCGCGGCGCCTACCGTCCCACCGCGATGCTGCTGCTCCACGATCCCCGGTGCGCCGACTACGGCTCGGACCGCTTCTGCGAGCAGCCGGCGCGGGTCACCAGGACCGCGAAGCATCTTCTCGGCGCATTCCCATCGTGGTCGTGGAGGACGCCCGCGGAGGCCGTCCCTGAAGAGACCCTGCTCCTCGCCCACACCCGGGCTCATCTCGCCCGCCTTGAAAGGCCCGTGGATTTCGATGCGGACACGCCCTACTTCCCGGGGATATCCCTCCATGCCCGGCGCTCCGTGGCCGCGGCGCTCGAGGCCGCCCGCCACGCGCTCGCGAGCAGGCAGCCCGCGTTCGCCCTGATGCGCCCCCCGGGCCACCACGCGACCGCGGACCAGGCGATGGGTTTCTGCTACCTTAACCAGGTCGCGATAGCCGCCCTTGCCGCGCACAGGGAACCCGGAGTCCGGAGGGTGGCCGTCTGGGATTTTGACGCCCACCACGGAAATGGAACCGAGGCCATCCTCCAGGGACGCGACGGGTTCCTTTACTGCTCGGTTCACCAGTCCCCGTGCTACCCGGGAACCGGGCTGGCCGACATCGGCAACAGCCGCAACTGGCCGGTGCCGCCGCTCGCGCCGCGGGTGATGCACCTGGACGCCCTGCGGGAGTCGCTCGATGCCGTGGCGGACTTCCAGCCGGACCTGGTCCTTGTCTCCGCCGGCTTCGACTCGTACTCGCGGGACCCGATCACCGAGATGACGCTCGAGGCCGAGGATTTCTCGCTCCTGGGGCGGTGGCTCAGGGAGACCGGCCTGCCCGCGGCGGCCATGCTGGAGGGCGGATACAGCCCCGACCTGCCGGAGCTCGTGGCGGCGTTTCTTGCCGAGTGGGCCTCGTAGCCCCCAGGGGGGCCCCGGTCGGCCAGGGACGCGGGCTCTTTTATGAATCGCCCTCGGATGGCGCGCGATCCACACTCCGGGGGCTGAGATGATTTCCCGTTTTCTGCCGCACCCGGTCCGACGCCTGCTTGGCGTCAAGACACAGCACCCGCGCATTTCCGGCTACAGCCTGATTGACCAGCCCGGGCAGATGAATCCCCTCCTCGAGGCCATCGAGAGGGACGCCGAGGTCGTCATGGACACCGAGGCCGACAACATGTACAGGTTCCGGGTCCGGGTCTGCCTGCTGCAGTTTTTCGTGGCGGGAGAGGTCTACCTGGTCGATGCGCTTGCGCCGATCGACCTCGGCCCGCTCTGGGCGCGGCTCGCAAGGAAGCATCTTGTGATGCATGGCAGCGACTTCGACCTGCGGCTTCTCCACGATTTCTGCCGCTTCAGGGCGAAGAGCCTCTTCGACACGATGCTTGCCGCCCAGCTCCTCGGCCGCAGCAGGATAGGCCTGGCGTCCCTGATCGAGGACAACTTCGGCGTCAAGCTGGACAAGGACGGCCAGAAGGCCAACTGGTCGCGCCGGCCCATCACGCGCAAGCTCCTGGACTACGCCGCCCTCGACGTGTGGTACCTTCCCTCCCTGCGCGACATACTGACGCGCGAGCTCAAGCGCCTGGGGCGCCTCGACTGGATGGAGCAGCAGTGCCGGGCGCAGATCGAGGCCGGCGTCACCGGCTTCGCGCCCCCGGACGAGAACGACTGGAGGATTGGGAAGTCCGAGCGGCTGCGCGCGCGCGGGCAGGCCGTCCTCCACGCGGTGTGGCATTGGCGGCAGGTCCAGGCGCAGCGGCTGGACACCCCCCCGTTCAAGGTCTGCTCGAACGAATTCCTGGTTCGCCTCGCGGCGGAGGCGGACGAGGGCGGCCCAGTGGAGTCCATCCTTTCCGGCGTGAACCTCGGCAAGCGCCACGAGAGGCTCATCGGCTCGCTTGCAGCCGCCGTCCGGGAGGGCATTGGGCGCGATCCTCGCACGCTTCCCCGCCGGCCGGGCCGCGACCCCAATCACTCGCCACTCACGCAGCAGGAGATCGCCCTCCTCGACCGGATCAAGGAGGATCGCGACCGGATCGCCTCTAAAATCTCAATCGAGCCGACCCTGATCGCCAACCGGTCCCAGCTTTCGCAGATAGCGCGCTCCCCACGCAGCCTTGGCGACGTCCTCCTGCCCTGGCAGGCCTCCCTGCTCGCCGACGCGCCGTCGCTCAAGGCGTGAACGCGAACATCGCCCGCCATCTTGACCGGATGTCGGCCGAGCAGCCGGCGGCGCCGGCGCTCAAGGTGCCCCGGGGCAGGACGGCGGCGGGCGCCATCGACTACCTCACCCTTGATTTTGCCGAGCTTCGCGCCGAGACCGACGCCTGGTGCGCGCGCCTCGGATCGGCGGGAATCCGACGCGGGGACCGGGCGCTCGTGATGGTGCGGCCCGGGCTGCCGCTGGTGGCCTCGGCTTTCGCGCTCTTCAAGATGGGGGCCGTGCCGGTGATCATCGACCCGGGGATGGGCCTTGGTAGCTTTCTTACCTGCGTCTCCCGCGCGCGGCCGCGCGCGCTTGTCGGCATACCGCTCGCCCAGATCGTCTCGAGGGTGTGCAGGCGGTCCTTCCGCACCGTCGAGGCGCGCGTCCCTGTCAGCGGCTCGCACACTGCGCGGATGGGGGCAGGGGCGGCAGCGTTCGACTCAACTCGCGCCGAGCCCGGCGATCTGGCGGCGATCCTCTTCACGTCAGGCTCGACCGGCGCGCCAAAGGGGGTCTGCTACGAGCACGGGATGTTCGACGCCCAGGTCACGATCATCCGGGAAACCTACGGGATCGAACCGGGGGAGGTGGACCTGCCCCTCCTTCCGATCTTCGCGCTATTCAACCCGGCCCTCGGGATGACGAGCGTCATCCCCGAGATCGACCCCAGCCACCCGTCCAGGGCCGATCCGGCAAAGATAGTCCAGGCCATCCTGCAGGAGAAGGTCACCAATTCCTTCGGGTCGCCGACCCTCTGGAGGAAGGTCGCGGAATACTGCGCCTCCGGGAAGATCGCCCTGCCGAGCCTGCGGCGCGTCCTTTGCGCGGGCGCGCCCGTCCCGGCCGACCTGTGGGAGGCGTCGCGCCCGCTGCTGCCGAATGGCCGGCTTCACAGCCCGTATGGCGCAACAGAGGCGCTGCCCGTGAGCACGGTCTCCGCCGGGGAGATAGACACGGGTTCCGTCCGGGGCGCGTGCGTCGGCCGCCCCGTTGCGGGTGTCGAGGTGAGGATAATCCCGATTTCCGACGGCCCGATGGGCTCGCTTGCGCCCGGGGGCGGCCTTCCCGCCGGTTCGCCGGGGGAGATCATCGTCCGCGGGCAGGTCGTCACCCGGGAATACGACGGGCTTCCCGAGGCCACGGCCGCGGCGAAGATTCCCGACCCCCCGCCGCCGGGCGGATTCTGGCACAGGATGGGGGACTGCGGCATGCTGGATGCCAAGGGCCGGCTGTGGTTCCTCGGCCGAAGGGCCGAGCGCGTGGCGACCAGGGACGGCACCCTGTTCACCGAGCCATGCGAGCAGGTGTTCCGATCGCATCCGCGCGCGAGGAGGTGCGCCCTCGTGGGGGTGGGAGCCGAGCCCGCGCTTGTCGTCGAGACGGTGACGCGCGGCGGGGCGGACGCGCGCGCCCTTGTCACGGAGCTCCGTGCCCTCGCCCTGCGCCACGCCCACACGGCCGCGCTGCGGACATTCTACTTCAGGGCTCACCTGCCGGTCGACGTGCGCCACAACGCGAAGATCCACCGGATCGCGCTTTCCCGGTGGGCGGCGTCGGCGCGTGCGTACCGCGCGGCGGATTGACCCTGGCCTCCCGGGACGCATGAGCACCGCCAATTCCACCAAGGGGCCCGCGCTGGTCACCGGGGGCTCCGGGTTCCTGGGGCGGCGGATCGTCGATCGCCTGCTTTCGCAGGGCCGCCAGGTGGCGGTCCTCGGCCGGACCCCCGCCGCCGACCTCGAGGCGCGCGGGGTCCGGTTCATCCGGGCGGCCCTTGATGACGCCACGGCTGTCCGGTCGGCCCTCGCCGGATTCGAGACGGTGTTCCACGTCGCGGCCAGGGTCGGCGTCTGGGGGCGATACGCTGATTTCTTCAGCGCCAACGTTCTCGGGACGAGGTCCGTGCTGGAGGGATGCAGGGCGCATGGCGTCCGCCGGCTCATCCACACCAGCACGCCAAGCGTGGTCTACAACGGCCGCGACCTGGCCGGGGCCGACGAATCGCTCCCGCTGACGACGCGCTGCCCAAGCCCGTACCCGCTGACGAAGGCCATCGCCGAGGCCGAGGTGCTCGCGGCCCATTCGCGGGAGCTGGCGACGGTCGCGCTCCGGCCGCACCTGATCTGGGGCCCGGGCGACCCCCACCTTGTCCCGCGGCTCCTCTCGCGCGCCCGCGCCGGGCGGCTCCGTATCGTGGGGGAGGGGACGAACCGCGTCGACATGGTCCACGTCGAGAATGCGGCCGATGCGCACGTCGCCGCGGAGGCTGCCCTGTGCGCGCGGGATTCGCGCGCCGGGGGCAGGGCGTACTTCATCACCAACGGCGAGCCCGTCGTGCTCTGGGACTGGATCAACGGGCTGCTCGCGGGCTTGGGCGAGCCGCCCGTGACAGGGAGGATTTCCCTTGGGGCGGCGAACATCCTGGGCGCGGCCTGCGAGGCCACCTGGGGGGCGCTTCGCCTTCGGGGCGAGCCCCCGATGACCCGGTTCATCGCGTCGGAGCTCGCCCGGGACCACTGGTTCGACATCTCGGCCGCGAGGCGCGACCTGCTGTATGTCCCGAGGATCGGGATGGCGCGGGGCACGGCCGAGCTGATCGGCGCCCTGCGCGGGGAAGCCCTCTAACGACCGCCCCGCTGGCGCACGGCCTCGAAGAGCGTGATCAGCGCGGCCATCGCGACGTTCAGGGAATCCGCCTGGCCCGCCATCGGGATCCGCACGGCATCGTCCGCGTTGTCCAGCCAGAAGCCGCTCAGGCCGTATTGCTCGCTTCCCATGATGACCGCAAGCGGGCCGCGGAGGTCCGAGTCCGTGTAGAGCTCCGCGGCCGCCGGCGTGGTCGCAACGGTCCGGATCCCGCGCCCCTTGAGCCAGGCAAGGACGACGCTGCTCTCCTCGACGGCGCACGGGACCGAGAAAAGGACCCCGGTCGACGCGCGGACGACGTTGGGGTTGAACAGGTCGGTCACCGGGTCGCATATGACCACGGCGTCGCAGCCGGCCGCGTCCGCGCCGCGCAGGATCGTTCCGAGGTTTCCCGGCTTCTCGATCGCCTCGACCACGAGGAGAAGCGGCTCGGCCGGCAGCGCGAGGTCGGCGAGCGTCCGCCTCCATTGCGGGGC
>DATNLY010000064.1:0-5169 GCA_035602635.1 Opitutaceae bacterium
TTGAAGAACGTGGAGAGAATTCCCCGTCTGTTGTTGTAGGTCTTCAGAGAAGGCCGTCCGATCTCAAGGAAACCTACTAGGCCCGGAACGGTTAGTTCGGCAACGGACAAGCCCGGGAAGTGCCCTTGAAGCTTCTTGAGATCCCAGCGGATCCGACCCAACTGAGGACGTGAAATGTGTTCTTGTTCGAATTCGTGCTCTTTTGCTGCGACATACTCCGCAACCGCATCGGATAATGACTTTTGCCGTTCGGGCTCCCGGTAGTTCGCCAACGCAAAATCAACGTAGAACGAGAGCGGTCGACCTCTGCCCGCCAAACGGTGGAACACGGCCTCGGCCTCGCGAACCTGGTCCGCCGTCAAAGGGGTCGCGATCATGCGCAGTCCGTTGGCTGCGTTTACAGCCTTGATTTCGAGGGCGGCTTGCTCGGCGGCAGCCTCTTCGCGAGTCTTGAAGTTCTTGCGGAAGCGAACGCCATGCAGGTTTCCATCCACTCGCCACGACGTGGCACCGTTCCGATTTTCGAAGCGGCGGATACCAAACTTTGTGTGATTCATGCTTAGGTTGCCGCGTCAACTGGCAACCTAGCTTCATCGTTTGCGTAAGTGTTTCATTACAAACACCTGCGCTGGCGTCCCCACGGGGATTCGAACCCCGGTTCTCACCGTGAAAGGGTGGTGTCCTGACCGGGCTAGACGATGGGGACGTAGCACGGAATCCGGCAAGCTAGGCCCGGTGCGTGTTCAAGCAAGAGCATTTTCCTTCTGGACGTGCGCCGCCGCAGGCGAATTCTCGGCGAATGACCTTTGCTGAAGTCGACGCCGCGCTGCCCGGGCGGGCCGTGACGTCCATCGAGGCGCCATTCCCGAAGATAGGGTCCGGCAAAGTCCGGGAGATCTTCGACCTTGGGGACGCCCTCCTGCTGGCGGCCTCGGACCGGCTCTCGGCATTTGACGTCATCCTGCCCGACGGGATTCCGGGAAAGGGGATCGTGCTGACCCAGATGAGCCTCTGGTGGTTCGCAAGGACCTCGGGGATCGTGCGCAACCACCTGCTCCCGGACCAGGGGGCGGAACTCGATCGGCGCGGGATCACGGGCCGCGATCTGCGGCTGCGCAGCATGGTGGTGCGCAAGCTGAAGCCCCTGCCGATAGAATGCGTCGTACGGGGCTACCTCGCAGGCAGCGGCTGGTCGTCATACTCGAAGTCCGGCTCCGTGTGCGGGATCAAGCTTCCACCGGGCCTCCGCCAGGCCGACCGGCTTCCGAAGCCGATCTTCACGCCGACAACCAAGGCGCCGAAGGGCAGCCATGACGAGGCGATTGACGACCGGCAGGGCTCGGAGGCGGTGGGAGCGGCGCTGTACGGGAGGGTGAAGGAGGTTAGCCTCGAGCTCTACCGATTCGGACATGACCTGGCGCGGGATGCTGGGATGATCCTTGCGGACACAAAGTTTGAGTTTGGAACGGGTCCCGGCGGGGAGCTTGTCCTCATCGACGAGGTCCTCACGCCTGATTCATCGCGCTACTGGCCCAGGGAGAGCTACGAGCCCGGCCGATCCCCGCCGAGCTACGACAAGCAGTTCGTCCGCGACCACCTTCTGGGCCTTTCATGGGACCAGAAGCCGCCGGCCCCGAACCTGCCGTCCGGCGTGATCGCGGGGACGCGTGGGCGGTACCTCGCGGCGCTGCGCAACCTGATGGCCGGCGGCGAGGCTACTGCATGACGCCGAGGCGCTTCGGCGCCACGGCCGATCCCTTCTGGGCACGCGCCAGCTCGCGCCGGAGCCAGTCGAGCGCGGCGTTCACCGCACGCTGCTTGACCGTGGTGCGCGGGCCCGGATAGCTGAGCTTGCGCGACCAGACCCCGTGAGGCGCATGGAGCGCCATGAAGATCGTTCCCACGGGATTCTCGTTGGCCCCGCCGCACGGCCCCGCAAACCCGGTGATCGCCAGGGCGTAGTCCGCCCCGAGCTTCTCGGCGGCGCCGGTCGCCATGGCGACGGCCGCCTCCGCGCTGACGGCGCCATGCTGCTGAAGGAGGCACTCGGGGACGTCCAGCAGCTGCATCTTTGAGTCGTTCGAATAGCACACGCACCCGCCTGCGAAGAACTTCGAGGCGCCGCAAATGTCGGTGAACGCATTGGCCAGGAGGCCCCCCGTGGCCGTCTCGGCCGCGGCGAGCAGTTTTTCCTGGGACCGAAGGAGGTCGGCGCAGACCTTTGCAAGCGAGTCGTCGCCGAAAGTGACAAAGTCCTCCCCTAGGAGATGGGAGCACTCCGTCGCTATGGACACCAGCTCGGGCAGCCCCAGTTCCTCCCCGGGCGAGCTCAGCCTGCAGTCGACGTGGCCCGAATGCGCGCAGAAGGCGACGCCGAGCCCCGGTCCGTGGCGGTCAAAGACCGGCTGCAGCCGGGTCTCGAGCATGGATTCGCCGATTCCCGCCGTACGTATCTGGACGTAGGCCTCGCGGTCGCGCACAAGGCCGAGTCGCGCGAGCCGCGGGAGCACCTGCTCCGTGAACATCGGCTGGAGCTCGTTTGGGGGGCCCGGCATCATGCAGAGCACCTTTCCGTCCTGCTCGACCCAGAGCCCGGGAGCGGTGCCGTTGGCGTTTGGAAGCACCTCCCCGCGCTCGAACCGGTAGGCCTGCTTGAGGTTGTTGGGCGTCATTTTCCGGCCGAAGAGCGCAAACCTCTCGAGGATGTGCTTTTCGATGCCCGGATCGAACACCAGGCCCTGGCCGAGGACGCCCGCCACCGCCTCGCGGGTGCGGTCGTCGCAGGTCGGCCCCAGCCCGCCGGTCATCAGGACGACGTCCGAGCGGTCCCAGCTCTCCCGGAATTGCCCCGCAATATCCGCGGCATCATCCGTTACCGTGACATTCCTCTGCAATTCCACCCCGCGGGCGCCCAGCTGGGACCCGATGAATGTCAGGTGCCCGTTGGCGGTCAGCCCCAGAAGGAGCTCGTCGCCAACGGTCACAAGTTCATATCGGGACCGCCTCAGGGGCCGATTTGTTGAAGTATCTGGGGAAAGCATGCTTGCGGCTGTAGAAATTAGGCTAATCTCGGAAAAATGCCAGCCGTCGACTCAGATAGCGGGGTTCCGCTCACGCTCAAGGAAAAGGTGAGGCGCCTGCCCGACCGGCCCGGCGTCTACCTCATGAGGGACCGGATCGGCAGGATCATCTATGTTGGGAAGGCCAAGGCCCTGAAGAGGCGCGTGTCGTCCTATTTCCAGCCGTCGCGGGCGTTTGCGCTGCACCCGAAGATACGCGCGCTCGTCGAGATGATCGCCGATTTTGACGCTATCGTCGTGAAGTCGGAGCCGGAGGCGATCCTGCTCGAGGGGAAGCTCATCAAGCAGTGGAAGCCGCGCTACAACACGGACTTCACCGACGACAAGCGCTTCCTCATGGTGCGGGTGGACATGGGCGAGGAGCTGCCCCGCTTCCGCCTTGCGCGGCTGAGGAGGGACGACCGCTCCCGGTACTTCGGGCCGTTTGCCCACAGCGGTCCCCTCCGGAAGGCTCTCGCCCAGATGCGGCGCCAGTTTGGGATCCTACTCGGGGACGGGACGCCGCGGCTGCTGCCCGACGGCTCGTGGCAGCTGTACGACGACGTCAGGTCCGAGATCTACGGGTTCCAGGGCAGCGTCACGCCGGGGGAGTACCGCGGGCGGGTGGAAAGGGCGTGCGAGTTCCTCGAGGGCAAGTCGCGCGATTGGCTGGACTCGCTGCGCTCCGAGATGGCCGCGGCCGCCGGGCGGCGCGACTTCGAGAAGGCGGCGGGCCTTCGCGACATCGTGTTCGCCCTCGAGAAGACGCTCGAGAAGCCGCGGCACTTCGAGCGGACCGACCCCACCGCCCTGAGCGCGGACGATTCGGCGCTGGCCGCGTTGCAGGGCGCCCTTCAGCTGCCCTCGCCCCCGGCGGCGATCGAGTGCTTCGACATCTCGCATATCTCGGGCACCTTCGTGGTCGCCTCGATGGTGCGGTTTGCCCGCGGCAGGCCCGACCGCGACAACTATCGCCGGTTCCGAATAAGGGGGTTCATGGGGAACGACGATTTCCGGGCAATGCGGGAGGTCGTTGAGCGCCGGTATTGCCGCCTCCACAGGGAGGGCAGGGCGTTCCCGGACCTCGTGGTGATCGACGGCGGGCAGGGGCAGGTGGCCGCGGCCTTGAAGGCGTTCGTCGCCCTCGGTTTGGATCCGCCCCCGGTGATTGGCCTTGCCAAGCGGGAGGAGACGATAGTCTTCCCGGACGGGCGGCCGCCGCTAAACATTCCGCTCGACCACGCCGGCCTCAGGCTGCTGCAGCGGCTGCGCGACGAGGCGCATCGTTTCGCGAACACATTCAACGCAGATCTCCGCTCGAAGAAGATACGGGAGTCGCTGCTTGACGACCTTGCGGGCCTCGGCCCGGTGCGCCGCGCCGCCCTCATGCGGCGGTTTGGAAGCATCGAGCGCCTGAGGGCGGCGACCGCCGCCGAGATCGCCGGGGTCCCGCGCATCGGCCCGAAGCTCGCCGCGGAGATCCACGGCTTTCTTTCCAGGGCCCGGCCGCCCTCCGCGAGAATTCCCTGACGCTTCCCGGGGTCGCAATCATTGGGGTCGTCCCCGCCGCACCCGTTTCGCAGCGACAGCCGCCGGGGGCGGACTAGGGCAGCTCGTACACCTCGCCCAACGCCTCGCCTGTCGAGCTGCTCGCGCTGGTCACCTCGAACGTGTACGAGCCCGGCGGGAGATTGGCGACGAGGGCCGTGTCCGCGCTGCCGGTAGCAAGCGAAAAGGCGCCTGTGCTTGATTCCGCCGAGATAATGCCGGAGGCCGAGACGCCTTCCTGGTCGGGGCCGGCCGCAACCTGGGAGCCCCATGAAAGGTTCGAGGCCACTAGGTTCCCGCTTGCGTCAAAGACGCGCAGCACGGGATCCGCCAGCGCGTTCGCGACGCCAAATTGGGCCAAACCCGGGCCCACGCCGCGGACCAGGACGGTCTCGTTCGAGGTTCCGGACACCACGAAGCCGCCTATCAACGCCCCCGCGCCCGGGCTCACCGTCCCCCGGGCGGAGATGTTGATGAGCCTGTTCGGGTCGGCGAGGGGCGACGGTGTCACGTCATAGATCTCCGTGAGCACCACGCCGCCGGCACCCGAGTGGTCGAACAC
>DATNLY010000067.1:0-3346 GCA_035602635.1 Opitutaceae bacterium
CGATCCTGAAGAGCCCGAAGTCGGTCTGGACCGTGTAGCTTCCCCCCAGGGTCTGGTGAATCTGGATTTTGGTGCCGGCCGCGAGAGTCTGCCTCTCCCCCGACGGGATCTGCGTGACGGTGATCTCCCGCGCCAGCGTGCGTTCGCGGTCCTTGGGAACCATGGTGCTGTGGCGGCTACCTGCCGATGCGGGTCCGCACGAGCGCCCGGAGGGCGTCGTGGAGCCCGTCGTTCTCCAGCCGGTTAAGGACCTCCTCGAAGAACCCGAAGATCAGCAGCTCGTCGGCCGCCTTCTTTGGGATGCCCCGGGACTTGAGGTAGAACTCCTGCTCGGCATCGATCCGGGCGCTCGTGGCGCCGTGCGTGCAGCGGACGTCATTGGCCTGGATCTCCAGGCCGGGGAGGGAATTGGACTCGGCGTCGTCGCTCAGCATGAGGTTGCGGTTGCTCTGGTAGGCGTCCGTCTTCTGGGCGTCGGGATCGACGATGATGAGCCCCGAGAAGATCGTGCGCGCCTTGTCCAGGAGCGCGTTCTTGTAGAGGAGGTCCGACTTGGTGTTCGGCGCCTGGTGGATCTGGAGCGTGCGCTGGTCGTACTCCCTCGAGCCGCTCGCCACCGTGATGGCGAGCATCTCCGAGAAGCCGCCGGGGGCCTGGAGCTGGCTGAGCGACTCGTGCCGCGCCTGCCTTCCCCCGAGGTGGACGTTGAGCGACTGCACCCGTGCGTCGCGGCGCACCACGGTCGAGTTGAACTGGAGGGAAAGCGCCTCGTGGGACCAGCACTGAGCGGCCGCATAGCTGATCTTCGCGCCGTGGCCGGCGTAGAGGTCGTTCGCCCCGCACGCGAACTGGCGGGACCCATCGGTCGAGACGAACTGGTCGACGACCGTGACGCGCGCGTTGTCCTCGGCGATCACGAGCGTGTGCGGGAAGACCGCCGTCCCGGCGCCCGACGACGAATGCATGACAAGGATGGGATCCACGATCTCGACGCCGCGGGGCACGTGGATGAACGCCCCGTCCTGCATGAAGGCCTCGTGGAGGGCCGCGAACTTGGCCGAGCCCAGCTTCTGGGGCTGCGCCATGAAGTGCTCCCTGAGGAGTTCGGGTTGCCTCGCGAGGGCCTCGGAAAGCGTCGAGACCACGACGCCCTTCCTCTCGAGGTCGGTCGAGACCGCAACCCTCCCGGCCAGATGTCCGCCCGCAAACGAGAGCGACGCCGCGGAAGCGATCCCGATCGGGGCGGGCGCCTTCGGCTGGCCCTGCGCAGGGGAGTATCCGCCGAGCGTTATCCCGGAGATGTTGCTGAACCTCCAGCCCTCGTCGGTGCGGCTCGGCAGGGGAAGGGACTCGAAGCGGGCGTAGGCCGCGCGCTTGCGCTCAAGCCACCAGGCGGGGGCGGAAGCAAGGGCGGCAAGGTGCCTCTCGAACACCTCGGAAGTGAATGCACCGACCGGGTCGGCAGAAACCTTGGTTGCGGGCGCGGGCATGGCTCAGCCCACGCTCCCTTCCATTTCGAGGTCGATCAGCCTCTTCAGCTCGACCGAGTATTCCATGGGGAACTGCCGGGCCAGGTCGTTGATGAAGCCGTTGACGGAGAGGCTCATCGCCTGCCCCTCGGTGAGCCCGCGCTGCTGCATGTAGAAGATCTGCTCCGCGCTCACCTTGGAGACGCTCGCCTCGTGCTGGACGGCGTGGCGGTCGCCCCGCACCGTGATCGCCGGGTAGGTGTCGGTGCGGCTGTTCGTGCTGATGAGGAGGGCGTCGCATTCCGTGTTGTTCTTGCAGCCCTTCAGGTGCCTCGGGATGTGGACGACGCCGCGGTACGTGGCGCGCCCCTGGCCGACGGAGATCGACTTCGAGACCACGGTCGAGGTCGTCTCGTCCGCGGCGTGGATCATCTTTGCGCCCGTGTCCTGGTGCTGGCCGTCGTTCGCGAGGGCGATCGAGATCACCTCGCCGCGGGACTTGCGGCCCTTCAGGACGACGCCCGGGTACTTCATCGTCAGCCGGCTGCCGATGTTGCAGTCGATCCACTTGATCTCCGACTCCTCGTGGGCGAGGCCGCGCTTGGTGACGAGGTTGAACACGTTGGACGACCAGTTCTGGACGGTGATGTACTGGATCTTGGCGCCCTTCAGCGCGACAAGCTCCACGACCGCGCTGTGGAGCGTCGCCGTCGAGAACTTGGGCGCGGTGCAGCCCTCCATGTACGTCAGCTCGCTCCCCTCGTCGCATATGATGAGGGTCCGCTCGAACTGCCCGAAATTCTCCGCGTTGATCCGGAAGTAGGCCTGGAGCGGGTGGGACACCTTGATCCCCGGCGGCACGTAGATGAACGAGCCGCCCGAGAAGACGGCGCTGTTGAGCGCCGAGAACTTGTTGTCCCCGGTGGGGATGACCTTCCCGAAGAACTTCCGGAAGATCTCCGGGTGCTCCCGGAGGCCCTCGGTCGAGTTCATGAAGATGACGCCCTGCTTGGCGACCGCCTCCTTGATGTTCGAGTAGGCGGCCTCCGAGTCGAACTGGGCCTCGACGCCCGCCAGGAACTTGCGCTCCTGCTCCGGGATGCCGAGGCGCTCGAAGGTGCGCTTGATGTCCGCCGGCACCTCGTCCCAGGTGCGCTTGGGCTTCTGGCCCTGCGAGAGGTAGTAGCGAATCTTGTCGAAGTTGATGTTCTCCAGGTCCTTAGAGGCCCAGTGCGTCGGAAGCGGCTTCGAGAAGAAAGTCTTCAGGGCGTCCTGCCGGAATTCCCGGATCCAGGGGGCCTCCTTCTTGACCTCCGAGATGTAGTCGACGGTGCGCTCGTTCAGGCCCGTGCCCGCGTCAAAGTCGTACGTCATGTCGTACTTGAAATTGCCGGCCGCCTGGTCGATCCCGGAGACGGGATTCTCCGCGGTGGTCACGAGTGTGTCTGTGTCTGTGATTTGGGACATCTTGGGATTCTCCGGTTCAGGCGTGCGCGAACTCCTTCTTGACCCAGTCGTAGCCCCTGGACTCGAGCTCGAGCGCGAGCGACTTGTCGCCGCTCTTGACGATGCGCCCGTCGATCATGACGTGCACAAAGTCGGGTATGATGTAGCCGAGGAGGCGCTGGTAGTGGGTGATGAGGAGAATGCCGAGGTTCGGACCGCGCAGGTGATTCACTCCGTCGGAGACGATGCGGAGCGCGTCGATGTCCAGTCCCGAGTCCGTCTCGTCCATCAGGGCGAACCGCGGCTCGAGCATGGCCATCTGGAGGATCTCGCTGCGCTTCTTCTCGCCGCCCGAGAATCCCTCGTTGACGGAGCGCGAGGTGAACTTCCGGTCGATCTTGAGCAGGTCCATCTTCTGGTAGAGCCGCTTG
>DATNLY010000074.1:0-2183 GCA_035602635.1 Opitutaceae bacterium
GATCGACGCCGCGGCCGCCGCGGGCGGGGGCACCGTGCATTTCCCCGCCGGCACCTATGCGAGCTATTCCATCCACCTGAGGAGCCATGTCGCGCTGGTCCTCGAGATCGGATCGACGCTCCTGGCGGCCGATCCGCCCGCCGACCTTTCCGCGGGCTACGACGCCCCCGAGCCGAATCCCGTCACAGACCAGTACGAGGATTTCGGGCATTCCCACTGGCACAACAGCCTGATCTGGGGAGAGGACCTGGTCGACATCTCGATCACAGGGCCCGGGCGGATCTACGGGCTCGGGCTCTCCCGCGGCAGGGAGTACATGCGCCGCGACATCCTGCCCGAGGAGACCGCCGCGGGGGCCCATCCCGACCTCTCGCTCCCCGCCGCGGATATCGCCGCCATCAAGGCGATGAAGCCCGCCCCGTTCGGATACCCCGGCAAGGACACGCTTCCCGCCGGCGTCGGCAACAAGGCGATCGCGCTCAAGAACTGCAGAAACGTCATCTTCCGCGACTTCACGATCTACCACGGCGGCCATTTCGGCGTCCTGGCCACAGGCGTCGACAACTGGACCTGCGACAACCTGAAGATAGACACGAACCGGGACGGCATCGACTTCGACTGCTGCCAGAATGTCCGGGTCTCCAACTGCACGGTGAACTCGCCCAATGACGACGGCATCTGCCCCAAGAGCAGCTTTTCCCTCGGCTACAACCGCACCACCGAGAATGTCACCATCACCAACTGCCAGGTCAGCGGCTACGTCGAGGGGACGCTCCTCGACGGCACCCGCAGGCACGGGGATTCCCGGGACCTCGGGGGCCACGGGCCGACCGGCAGGATCAAGTGCGGCACGGAGTCCAACGGGGGCTTCCGCAACATCACGATCTCCAACTGCGTGTTCGAGTACTGCCGCGGCCTGGCCTTCGAGTCGGTCGACGGCGCCCTCATGGAGGACATCTCGGTATCGAACATCACCATGCGCGACATCATCAACGCGCCCATCTTCATCCGCCTGGGCGCCCGCCTGCGCGGGCCCGACGGCACGCACATGGGCACCGCCCGCCGCATGAAGTTCGAGAACATCGTCGCGCACAACGTGGCCGCCCAGGCGGGCATCCTCATCGTGGGCGAACCCGGCACAACGATCGACGACGTGTCGCTCAGCAACATCTTCATCGACTTTGAGGGCGGCGGCACCGCGAAGGACGCCCTGCGGGACGTGCCCGACGATCCGAGGGCCTATCCCGAGCCCGCCTTCTACGGGAAGCTTTCTTCCTGGGGGCTGTTCGCCCGCCACGCGAGGAACCTGTCGGTTGACCACGTGGAATTCCGCGTGGCGAAGGATGACCTGCGCCCCGTCGCGTGGCTTGGGGATGTCTCGGGGGTCGATGTGGACCATGCGGTGTTCCCGCACGCCGCCGGCGTGCCGACCTTCGTCCTCAGGGACGTGAGCGGTCTTGTGGTTCGCGACAGCGCAGGAATTACGGAGACCAATCGTCCGGAGAAGATATCCGCGGAGAGTTTGTAGACTCGCCGATTTGCGGCTTACGCAGGACCCCGGGGCCCCAACCGCCGGCTCTTGACGGCTTTGGCTAGGGGGCGCCCTCCCAAGAAATGCGCAGCTTTGGACAACGTGCGCCGGGCACCTTCGCTTCAGGCACGCTAAGGTTGGTTCTCCCGAATGAACCCGCGTTGGATCACCCCCTTGGTTTCAACGGTTCCGTCCCCCTGGAGCGCGGAACCGGCGGATCCCTGTTGGCGTGGCTGCTGATATCCCCATGGCCACCAGGCCGAGCAAATCGCCTCCCGATCCCGCCTCCCGGGACCCTAGCATGGAGCGCCTGGAGGCGCGCGTTTCACGGATCGAGGCTCATCTTCGCCTGGACGACGTTCCGAGGCCAGCTGAAATGGCGCCGGAGTCGCCGGCAGCCACCCTGAAGGCCGGCGAGGACCTGGAGTTCAGGATCGGCCAGGAATGGTTCGCGAAGGTGGGCATTGCGGCGCTCGGGGTCGGCGTCGCCTTCACGCTCTGCCTTCCCTACGCCACCCTGCCGCCGGCGGCCCCGTCGCTCTTCGGCTATGCGTTGGCGGCCGGCATCTTTGCGCTGGCGCGCTTCTGCCCCCGCCCGTTCGAACCCGTGGCGGCCCCGCTTCGCGCAACCGCGATGGCCCTCCTCTACCTC
>DATNLY010000088.1:0-4476 GCA_035602635.1 Opitutaceae bacterium
GGAAAGGCGCTCGGGGACGTCGGCGACTCGGGCTACTTCATCGCGTACCGCGCCCGCCAGATCCGCGACGACCTTGATGCGCTCATCGCCGGCGGCCGGCCCATAGGGCCGCGCGACCTGCTCGCAATCCAGCTGGACGACCGCGCGGTCATGCTCGAGACCTGGCACGCCCTGCTCCTGGCGACGCTCCAGCCGGACGTCGTGGCCCGCAGGCCGTCCCGCGCGCTCCTGCTGCAGGCCGCCATGAGGTGGGACGGCAGGGCCGGCGCCGACTCCGTCAGCTACGGCGTCGTCCGCGCCTTCAGGCTCGCCGTGGCCCGGCGCGTCTTTGAGCCGATCTACGCGCCGTGCGTCGCCCGGTTCCCGGAGTTCACGTGGTCGCGGCTCAATTTCGAGGATCCCCTTGAGGCGATCCTGAGGGCGCGGCCCGCCCACCTCCTCGACCCCTCGTACAGGACATGGGACGAGCTCCTTGCCGCGGCAGCGGACGATGTCACCGAGTCGTTCGCAAGGCAGGGCGCAAGGCCGGGGACCACCCCCTGGGGCATGCTCAACCTCGCGCGGATCGGGCATCCCCTCTCCCAGGCCCTTCCGCACTGGGCCGCAGGCTGGCTCAGCATGCCCGCCGATCCGCTGGCCGGAGACGCCAACATGCCGCGCATCCAGGAGGCCTCCTACGGGGCGAGCGAGCGATTCGCGGTTGCTCCGGGCCATGAGGACCAGGGGATTTTCCAGATGCCCGGGGGGCAGTCCGCCAATCCCCTCTCGCCCTACTTCAGCGCGGGGCATGAGGCGTGGGTGCGGGGGGATCCGACCCCCTTCCTGCCCGGGCCCGCGGAGCACACGCTCGACCTGACCCCGTGAACGCGGCGCCCCCGCATGAATTGAATTGTCCGGGCGGCCTCTTGGCGGCTTAGTGTGAGCCCCGGCGCCCATGAAGAAAAAGCAGCGCAGCCTGAACGTCTTTTTCGGAGGCGAGCTCTTCAACCTGAAGCACCTCATCGGGAACGCCTATCTCGCCGAGGCCATTTATGAGAAGTCCCACGGCCGGTACCTTTGCGCGCTCCCGCAGGACTTCGACCCGCGCGGAACGACCCCGCGCACGATCCGCGACCATCACGTCCGCTCGCTCGTGGGGTGCGACCTGGCGCTCTTCAGCTTCGACGGCCCCGACCTCGACAGCGGGACACTGGTCGAGTTCATGATCGCGAAGTTCGCGGACATCCCGTCCGTGATCCTCCGCAGCGACCGCCGCGGGGCGGGCGGGAAGTCGCCGCAGTGGAACCCCATGGCGAACTACTATCCGCGCACCGCGGTCGTGTCCGTCGACGGGCTCGGGTCCTACAAGGCCATCCTCAAGAAGCGGCGCCGGAGGCTCGACGAGGTCATCCGGCTCGCGGGCCAGCACAGCTCAGCCGACGCCCAGCGCATGTGCGACGACGTCGCCGCGGCCGTCGTGCGAGCGCTCGACAGGGTCCGGGAGGCCGAGCCCGTCATGCCCAGGCACCTTCGCGAGGAGGTCTACAACTGGATCTCCCTCATGCCCGGCCTCCGCGGCAAGGAAAAGGCGCTGCGCCGGGAGTTCGAGCACCACCTCGAGCGGAAGGTACAGCGGGACCTGCTCTGACCCGGCCGCCGGCCGGAGACGGGAATTGCCAAAGCCGCGGCAACGGGCGACAATCCACCAACCCCGGGGAAGCACCCACTGCCGGTCGCGCCCTTCCGCGAACCTGTCTTGTCGGGCCGGCCCCCCATCAGCCCCCAATCCCGTGAAACCACACCCCGCCAAGTCAACGGGCCTCTCCCGCCGCGACTTCATTCGCGCAACCGGAAAGGCCGCAACGCTCCTTTCCCTGCCCATGATCATTCCCTCGCGCCTGCTCGGCGCCGATGCGCCCAGCAACCGCATCCGGGTGGGACAGATCGGCTGCGGGCGGATCGCCCAGGGCCACGACATGCCCGGCGTCCTCAACTCGGGTCTCGCCGACATCGTTGCGGTCTGCGACCTCGACTCGATCCGGGCGGCCAACGGCAGGGCGTTCGTCGAGAAGTTCGGCCGGGACAACGGCCGTCCGGTCCCGCCAATCTCGGTGCACCACGACTACCGGGAGATTCTTGGGCGGAAGGACATCGACGCCGTCGTGGTGAGCACGCCCGACTTCCAGCATGCGGAGATCGCGATGGCCGCGATCCTCGCGGGAAAGGACGTCTACCTGCAGAAGCCAATGACCATGACCGTGGAGGAGGGCGCCGCCCTGCGCCAGTGCGTCGCCGGCTCCCGCCAGATCCTCCAGGTCGGAAGCCAGCAGCGGTCGTGGACCCAGTTCCGCCAGGCCTGCGAGTTTGTCAGGAGCGGCCGGGTCGGGCGGGTGACCTCGGTCGAGATCGGGCTGCCGGTCGACCCGACCGCCCCGGACGACCCGCGGCAGCCCGTCCCCTCAAATCTGGACTACGAACGGTGGCTCGGGCCCACCCCCGAGGTCTACTACACGGAGCAGCGGGTGCATCCGCAGAAGGACTACAGCCGGCCGGGCTGGCTGCGCAACGAGTCCTTCTGCCTCGGCATGATCACCGGCTGGGGCGCCCATCACTTCGACACGGCGCACTGGGGGCTGAACATGGAGCACTCCGGCCCCGGCCGGGTCGAGGGGCGGGCCGTCTTCCCAACGAACAAGATCTGGAACGTCCACGGGGCCTACCACGTGGAGCTCGCCTACCCCGGCAACGTGAGGATGACCGTCGCCGACACGTTCCCCAACGGCATCAGGTTCATCGGCGACGAGGGGTGGATCTTCGTCGCGCGCGACACCATGACCACGCCGAGCGACCCGGGAAAGGTCCCCAGCCAGCTGAAGTTCCTCGACGCCAGCGACCCGAGGCTCCTCAGCCCGGACGGGCTGAGCGTGCACCTTCCGGTCAGCTCCGAGCACCACAAGAACTGGCTGGAGTGCGTAAGGTCGCGCCAGGCGCCCCTGGCGCCGGCCGACATCGCGCACCGCAGCAACACCGCGTGCATCGTCAGCTGGATCTCGATGAAGCTCGGCCGCCCGGTCGACTGGGACGTGAAGGCCGAGCGGTTTGTCAACGATGACGAGGCAAACTCCATGCTATCTCGGCCCGAGCGCAGCCCCTACGGCATCAGCCACATGGCCAGGGCCTGAGACCCGCCCCCTCCCCTCCCATGAACCGCCGCCAATTCCTGTCCGCATCGGCCGCCACCCTGGCCGCCGGCGCCCTGATCCCCAAGGCGCTCTCCCAGGCCTCCCCCGGGACCATCAGCGGGATGAACTACGCCCCGAAGGGAAAGCCCAACCCGGTCGTCAAGCCCGGCGAATTCGTGTTCGCCGCCGTGCGCCTCGACCACGGCCACATCGTCGGCATGTGCAACGGCCTCACGGAGGCGGGCGCGACCCTCAAGTGGGTGCATGACCCCGACCCCAAGAAGGTGGACGACTTCCGCGCGAAGTTTCCCCAGGCGCGGGTCGCCCGCACCATGGACGAGGTGCTTGCCGATCCCGAGATTCGCCTCGTGGCGGCGGCCGCCGTCACCTCGGAGCGCGGCCCCCTCGGCTGCCAGGTCATGGAGGCCGGCAAGGATTATTTCACGGACAAGGCCCCGTGCACCACGATGGAGCAGCTCGACCAGGCCAAGGCCGTCGTCGCGAGGACCGGCCGCAAGTTCTTCGTCTACTACGCCGAGCGCATCCACAATGAGGCGGGCATGTACGCGACCGACCTCCTGGAGCAGGGCGCGGTCGGACGGGTGATGCAGGTGGTCTCCCTTGCGCCCCACCGCCTGAGCAAGGCGACCCGGCCGCCCTGGTTCTTCCAGCGGGCCAAGTTCGGGGGCATCCTCTGCGACATCGGCAGCCACCAGTTCGAGCAGTTCCTCACCTACACGGGCTCGACCGACGCCACGGTCAGCCACTCCGCCATCGGGAACTTCGGGAATCCCGACTACCCCGAGTTCGAGGACTTCGGCGAGGCGTGCCTGGTCGGCAACACCGGCTCCCTGGACTACGTCCGCGTCGACTGGTTCACGCCCGACGGCCTCAGCACCTGGGGCGACGGCCGCACGTTCATACTCGGGACGAAGGGGTACATCGAGCTGCGCAAGTACGTGGACATCGCCCGCGATGACACCGGCGACCACGTCTACGTGACCGATGAGAAGGGCGAGCACCGCTTCGACGTCGCGGGGAAGGTCGGCTACCGCTTCTTCGGCCAGTTCATCCTGGACTGCCTCAATCGCACGGAGAACGCGATGACGCAGGCCCATGCCTTCAAGGCCGCGGAGTTGAGCCTCCTGGCGCAGGCGAGGGCGCAGCGGCTGATCACCTAGGCCGGCCCTGCCGGCCCCCGGCCGGGAACTGCCGGGCGACCCTCCGCAAGCAATGCCCCTTCCCTCCCGCCGGTCGTTCCTGAGGGTGCTGGCCATGGGCGGAGCCGGGCTCGGTGCCAGCCGGCGGCTGCTCG
>DATNLY010000103.1:0-11167 GCA_035602635.1 Opitutaceae bacterium
CTCTTTGGCTCCGCGGAAGCGCGCAGGCTGGCGTGGCTTTGCGGCGCGGCCCTGGTGCTCGCGGGCCTCGCGCTCAACCTGCGCTCGCTTGGATTCGGGTTCCTCTACCTGCGCGATGACGACGTCAACGTGGCCCTCAACCCCCACATGGGCGGGATAACCACCGCTCGGCTGGCGTGGATGTTCACCGACTGGAGCTACGTCCGGCGCTACATCCCCCTTGGATGGCTCAACTTCTGCGCCACCTACGAGTTTGGGGGCCTCGATCCGGCCGCGTACCACGCCGTCGCCCTCGCCCTCTACGCTGCGAACGTCGCGCTCGTCTATGCGCTCGTCCTGCATGTGCTCCGGGTATTCTCGCCGGGGAGAGGAGAAGGGCTGGGGTACTGGGACGTCGGCGCTGCGGCGATGGCGGCCGGCTGGTGGGCCATGCATCCGCTTCGCGTCGAGACCACGGCATGGGTCTCCGGAAACCTCTACGGCCAGTCGGCGGCCCTTCTGTTCGCCGGCCTCCTTGCGTACATGCGCACCTACCTGTCGGCGGGATGGCGCAGGGCAGGATGGCTCTGCCTTGCCGCCGCCGGTTACGCGGCCTCGCTTCTCACCTACCCGCTGGCACTGGGGGTTCCCTTCCTGATTGTCGGCCTGGACTGGCTCTGGACGCGCGGGCGCCCCGCCAGGTTCCCCCGGCTCCTCATGGAGAAGGCGGCGTTCCTTGCCCCGCTCGCCGCCGGGTTCACGCTCAACCTCGCCGCCCGCTACGCCTCCGACACCTTCGGCCCGGTTCCCGGGTTGGGGGAGATGCCCCTCGCCAGCCGTGCCGCGCAGTCCGCGTACGTCGCCGCCTACTATGTGTGGAAGCCCTGGCTGCCCTTCCACCTTTCCCCCCTCTACGACACCCTGTTCGATTTCAGGCCGTCCGACTGGCCGTTCGTCCTGAGCGCGGCCGGCGTGATCGCCGTGTCCGCGGCCGCGGCGGTGACGTTCCGGCGGCGGCCCTCCCTCGCCGCCGTATGGTTCGGGTACCTGGCAGCGGCGGCGCCCTTCTTCGGGCTCACGGAGAAGCCCCACATGGCGAGCGACCGCTACGGCTACATCCTGACGGTGATTGCCGCCGCCGTCCTCGCGGCCCTGCTGGCCAGCCTGGCCGACCGGCGCTCGCGCATCTGGGCCTCCGCGGCCTCGCTCGCCGTCATTGCCGGGCTCAGCCTGCTCACCCGCAGCCAGCTGGGCGCCTGGACGGACGACCGGACGCAGCACGCCTTTGTCGTCCGCGGCCTCACCAACCCGGTCCTCCTGGAGGACTTCACGAGCCGCCAGGTGATCCTGGAGTTCATCCGTGGCAAAGAGAGCGCCGCGTCGGGCAGCGTCGACGCCCACCTGAGGGCGCATCCCTCGAGCGAGGGCTTCCTTCGGGCCGCCGCGATCATCGCGAACAAGCGGAGCCTCGGGGCCTCCTACGCGAATGTCCCGTTCCTTGCAGTCCTGCAGGACCGCCTGGCCCTCGAATTCGCCAGGGCCGGCGAGCTGCGCGAGGCGGATGACCATTTCGCGGACGCCCTCATGCTGGACGACAGGTTCTACCAGGCGGCCTACGCCAGGGCGCTCGTCCTCCTTCGGCTCGGCCGGTGCGACGACGCGCTCGGCAGCTTTCTCTGGTCGTCCAGGTGGGCGGACCCGGCGCTGCCCGCGGCCCAGCGCCGCGAATTCCTCGCGAGGCTCGGGCAGGCGGCCGACGCCGCGGGCAGGCCCGTCCTCGCCCGCGCGGCCCGGGCCGCGCTCGCGCGCTGAACCTTTGGGATTTGCCCCGCAGCCGGCCCCGCACACGATCGGCACCCATGGACGCAGCCAATGTCCCAGCGGGCGCGCCTGGGATCGACTCCGGGGGGATCGGCGGCCAACCGAGGGGCCTGACCACGCTCTTCTTCACGGAGATGTGGGAGAGGTTCAGCTACTATGGGATGCGGGCCCTCCTCATCCTGTTCATGGTCGCGCCCGCCGCCGACGGCGGCCTTGGGTTTGGCGTCCGCAGGGCCGCCTTCGTCTACGGCACCTACACGATGGGGGGCTACCTTCTCTCGATCCCCGGCGGATTCATCGCCGACAACTTCCTCGGCGCACGCCGCTCGGTGCTTGTCGGGGGGATCGTGATCGCCATGGGGCACTTCACGCTAGCCCTGTCGAACGCCGGGACGTTCTACGCCGGGCTCATCCTGATCGTGCTGGGCTCCGGGCTCCTGAAGCCGAACGTGAGCTCGATGGTCGGCAGCCTCTACGGGCCCGGGGACGTGCGCCGCGACGCGGGCTTCTCCGTCTTCTACGTGGGGATCAACCTGGGGGGGTTCATCGCGCCGCTCGTTTGCGGCTTCCTCGCTCAGAGCGCCGCGTTCAAGGGCTGGCTGTCCGGCCACGGGTTCGACCCGGTCCACAGCTGGCACTGGGGATTCGCCGCGGCCGGCGCCGGGATGACCCTTGGCCTTGTCCAGTACGTCGCGGGACGCGGCAGGATTTCCCACGTCGGGGCCGCCCCGGCGCCGGGAGTGCGCCCCTGGCTCATCCTGGCAGCCGTGCTCCTCCTCACCTCCGCCGTGCTGGCGCTCATCCTCCTGTCGGACCTCGTTGCCCGCTTCTCCTGGATCCGCTACGGGTACGTCGCCGCCCCCGTGGCGGCGATCCTGTGGTTTGGGTCAAGGGGCGGCGTGAACAACAGGCGGATCGCCGCGATCCTCATCTTCTTCATCGCCTCGATGACGTTCTGGGCGATCTTCGAGCAGACGGGCTCGACGATCGCGCTCTTTGGGGAGAAGCTCACGGACCGGAGCCTGCCCGGCGGCAGGTCCTTTCCCGCAGCCTATTTCCAGTCCGTGAACCCCGCTCTCATCTTCATCCTCGCGCCGCTCTTCGCCTGGCTTTGGCTGCGGCTGGGCGCGCGGCAGCCCTCCAGCCCGCTCAAGTTCGTCCTCGGGCTCGGCTTCGCCGCCCTCTCGTTCCTCCTCATGGTGCCGGCGGCGCGCCTGACGGCCCACGGCCTGGTGAGCCCCTGGTGGATCGTCGGGATGTTCCTCCTGCAGACCGTCGGCGAGCTGTGCCTGAGCCCGGTGGGCCTGAGCGTCATGACGAAGCTCTCCCCCGGCAACCTGCAGGGGCTGATGCTCGGCGTGTGGTTCCTCGCGTCGGCCCTGGGCAACAAGGTGGCCGGGATCCTCGCCGGCAATTTCACGGCCACGGATCCCGCGGCCCTTGGCCATTTTTTCCTTCTTGAATCCGCGTGGGTCGGCGCGGCGGCCCTGGCCCTGCTGGCGCTCGCGCCCTGGATGGGGCGCCTGATGGGAGGCGTCCGATGATCCGGTCGTGGTTCTCCACCTTCATCTACTCGGAGGCCCTGCTCAAGTCGGGTCTCGAGCGGTTCAACGCCGACCTGGCGGGGGAATGCCGCTCGCTGCGCGACTTCGACAGCGCCGGCCGCCGGTGGTCCCGCGGGAACTACCCGGGCGGCTACACGAGCTACGCCTCGCTCAACGAGCTCCACCGCTTCTCGAGCACGTTCACGCGCCTCGAGCGCAGGATCACCCGGCACGTGCGCCTGTTCGCGCGCGCCCTCGACATGGACCTGCGCGGGCGCGAGGTCCGCATGACCGACTGCTGGGTCAACATCATGCCGCCCACGGCGGCGCATTCCGTGCACCTGCACCCGCTCGCCTTCGTGAGCGGCACCTACTACGTCGCCACGCCCCGCGGATGCCCCGGGATCAAGTTCGAGGACCCCAGGCTCGACCGGTTCATGGCCGCCCCGCCAAGGACCGCGCGGCCCCGCGGCGCAAACCTGACCCATGTCACGTACCCCGCCCGGGCGGGGAGCCTGATACTTTTCGAGAGCTGGCTGAGGCACGGCGTCGCGCAGAACAGCGCGGCCGGCGAGCGCATCAGCATAAGCTTCAATTACAACTGGTCGTAGCATGGGAGCCAAGACGGCACTTGTGACGGGGGCTTCGCGCGGGATCGGCCGCGAGATCGCGCTCCAGCTCGCGGCACGGGGCGTGCGCGTCGGGGTCCATTTCCGCGAGAACAGGGCCGCCGCCGAGTCGGTGCTCGCGGCCCTCCCGGGCTCGGGCCACGCGGCCTTCTCCGCGGACATGGCGGACGCGGATGCCGTGGCGCGCCTGTGGCGCGAGGCGACGGGGCGCCTGGGCGCCGTCGACATCGTCGTCAACAACGCCGGGGTGTATTTCTACCACCCTCCTCTCGCCACCGACTACGCGGCGTGGCGGCAGGCGTGGGACAGGACGATCGCCGTCAATCTCGAGGGCCCCTCGAACCTCTCGCTCCTGGCCGCCCAGGCGATGGCCGCCTCCGGCGGCGGCCGGATCGTCAACATCTCGTCCCGCGGCGCGTTCCGGGGGGAGCCCAACGCCCCGGCCTACGGGGCGAGCAAGGCGGGCCTGAACGCGCTCAGCCAGTCGCTCGCCAAGGCGCTGGCCCCGAGCCGGGTGCTGGTGTACTGCCTCGCCCCGGGATGGGTTGAGACCGACATGGCGGAGGGGTTCCTCACGGGGCCCCGGGCGGGCGAGATCCTGGCCCAGCACCCGCTTGGCCGCGTCAACCGCGCCGAGGAGGTGGCGAGGGTCGCGGTCTTCTGCGCCCTGGACGCGCCCGAGGCGATGACGGGGTCCATCATCGACATCAACGGCGCGTCGCACCTGCGCACCTAGCGCCTACCGCAGCCTGTAGAAGAGCACGGCCGCGAGCCCGATCATCCCGATATTGGGAAGCCACGCGGCGACCTCGGGGCCGACAATCTGCCTTGTCGCGACGAACACCGCGGCCTGCAGCAGCGCGTAGTAGAGGATGAAGAGCCCGATCGACTTCGAGACGCCGACGGCCGGGTTCACCCGGACGCCCGAGACCGCGAAGGGAATCGCGATCGCGATCACGATCAGCGGGACCAGGACGTCGGCAATGAGCCCGTAGTACCGGACCGCGTAGGGGATGCTCTTGGAGTTGTTCTCGAGCGAAAGGTAGTCGACGAGCTGCCGGAGCTCGTTGAACGAGAGGTCGATCGGCCTGCGGTCTATGAGCATCATCAGCTGCGGGTCCTCCCGGAACTGCGGGAAGAACTTTTCGGCGAACGGCGTCGAGGACGTGTTGATCCCCGTCTCGGGATCGAAGCCCATCTCGCGCCCCTCCTCGAACACCCACCCGAGCCTCCCGGCGTCGAACCAGGCCTCCTTGGCGACCACCCTTCCCGTCTCGCGCCGGCGCACGTCCAGGAGGGAGACGTAGACGCCGTAGGCCGTCCTCGCGGCCTTGCTGTAGCGGTTGATGAACCACATGCGCCGGCCGTCGGGATTGTCGAAGCCGACGCTGTTGACGGCCCCGATGCGCTCCAGCGGGGCCGTCTGCGCCTGCTTCCTGAACTGGAGGCCCTCCATGATGAGCCGCGACCGCTCGACGGACCTCGGCACGATCGAGGCGTTAAGCCACCACGAAAGCGCGCAGCAGAGGGCCCCGGCCACCCAGATGGGCGCCATGAGCCGGCCAAACCCCACCCCGGCGGCGCGCATCGCCGCCAGCTCGTTGTTCTTGTGCAGATTGCCGAGGACAAAAAGGGTAGAGGCGAGAAGCACGATCGGCAGCGTGAGCGCCAGGAAGCTCGGGATGGCGGCCAGGGTGTAGACCGCGAGGTCGCCCACGCGGGCGCCGGCGTCGCGCAGGTCCCTGAAGTCGTCGAACATCACCTGGACAAGCAGCAGCCCGCACATGAGCGCGAGCGTCAGGCCCAGCATCGTGAGCCATTCGCGCAGGAGGTGCCGGTCGAACGTGTTCAACGCGGCAAGGAAAGCAGGCCGCGGCCCCATTATCAATTAACTACGGCAATTCGGTTGAAAACCCCCCGGCCCTGCCCTTGTCTGCGGCCACGCAATCATCCATGCCTCGCCCTTCCCGCCCTCTCTTGGCGGCGGTTGCGGCCCTCGTGGCCCTGTCCGCTCCCGCCCGCTCCCAGGAAACGATCAAGATCGGCGAATACGCATCCCTCACGGGCAAGGAGGCGGCCTTCGGCCAGTCCTCCCACAAGGGCACCCTCCTGGCGATCGAGGAGGCGAACGCCGCGGGCGGCGTCCTCGGAAGGCAGATCGAGCTCGTCACCGACGACAACCAGTCGAAGCAGGGCGAGTCGGCGACAATCGTGAAAAGGCTCATTTTCCGGGACAGGGTCGCCGGGATCCTCGGGGAGGTCGCCTCCATGCGATCGCTCGAGGCCGCCCCGATCTGCCAGGCCTACAGGATTCCCATGATCTCTCCCTCGTCCACCAATCCCAGGGTCACGCAGATCGGCGACTACATCTTCCGGGTCTGCTTCATCGACCCGTTCCAGGGAACGGTGATGGCGAAGTTCGCGAAGGACGCGCTCAGGATCAGGAGGGTGGCCCTCGTGACGTCGGTGTCGTCCGCCTACAGCGTGGGACTCTCGAAGTACTTCAGGGAGCGCTTCACCGCCGACGGCGGCGAGGTCGCGATCGAGCAGAAGTACACCGAGGGCGACAAGGACTTCAACGCGCAGCTGACGGCGATCAAGGCGGCGGGGGTCGAGGGCATCTACGTCTCCGGGTACTACACCGAGGCCGCCCTCATCTGCAAGCAGGCCCGGGAGCTCGGCATCGCGGTCCCGCTCTTCGGGGGCGACGGCTGGGAGGCCCCGGAGCTCATCGAGATCGGGGGCGCGGCGGTGGAGGGCTGCTACTACTCGACGCACTATTCGCCCCAGGTGGACACGCCGCTCGTCCGGGGATTTGTCTCCAGGTTCCAGGCCCGCTACGGCGGGGAGACCCCGGACGCCATGGCAGCCCTGGGGTACGACTCGGCCGGGGTGATGGTCGACGCGATCCGCCGGGCGGGCTCGTCGGAGGGGCCCGCGATCCGCGACGCGCTCGCGGCGACCCGCGACTACCCGGGGGTCACCGGGGTCACCACGATGGACAGGGAGCGCAATGCATCGAAGGCGGCGGTCGTGATCATGGTGAAGGACGGAAAGTTCAAGTTTGTCCAGAGCGTGGCGCCCTAGGCGCGCCGCGGCACCCTGCGCCATGGCGGAGTTCCTCCAGCAACTCCTGAACGGGCTCTCGCTGGGGGCCATCTACGCCCTCATCGCGCTCGGCTACACGATGGTCTACGGCATCCTGCGCTTCATCAACTTCGCGCACTCGGACGTCTTCATGGTCGGCGCCTTCATCGGGTACTATGCCGGCAAACACCTTCCCGAGGGCACGGTGGGAGGCGGCCTCTGCGCTCTCGCGGCCGCGATGGCCGGCTGCGCGGTCCTCGGCATACTCATCGAGCGCTTCGCCTACCGGCCGCTCCGGGGAGGCCCCACGCTCAACGTGCTCATCACCGCGATCGGGGTCTCCCTCTTCCTCGAGTACACGGGCCAGCTGGTGCTGGGCGCGACGCCGCGGTCCTTTCCCCAGATATTCCCGGCGCGGGTGATCGCGGTCGGCGGCCTCATCGTCTCGACCAACCAGCTGCTTGTGATAGCGGTCGCCGCGGTCCTTCTCGTCGCCCTGCAGTTCACCGTCCACCGAACGAAGATCGGGATGGCGATGAGGGCCGTGGCGCTCAACCCGAAGGCGGCGCAGCTGGTCGGCGTCAACATCGACGTCGTGATCTCGTTCACGTTCGGGCTCGGCTCGGCGCTCGCCGCGGCCGGCGGCGTCCTCTATGCGCTCAACTATCCCTCGATCGACCCCCTGATGGGCGTCGTGCCGGGGCTCAAGGCCTTTGTGGCGGCCGTCCTCGGCGGCGTGGGGAACATCCCCGGGGCCGCGCTGGGCGCGCTCATCCTCGGCATGGTGGAGACCTTCGTCGACGGCTCGCGCTGGTCCACGTACAAGGACGCGATCGCTTTCGCCATCCTGATCGGGATCCTGCTCTTCCGCCCGGCGGGGCTCCTGGGCAGGCTCACCGCCGAGAAGGTCTAGGGCCGCCCCAGCCATGCCCAAGCCTTTCATTGCCCTGGCAGCCGCGGTGATCGCCGCCTTCGGCGTCTCCTATTTCTCGGACCGGATCGATCCCTACTACCTCGACGTCATGGAGGGCGTCGGGATCAACATCGTCCTCGCCGTGTCGCTCAACCTCGTGAACGGCTACACGGGCCAGTTCTCGCTGGGTCACGCCGGTTTCATGTCCATAGGGGCCTACCTCTCGGCGGCGATCACGGTCCTCCTCGGCCCGCACATCCTCGGCGACTCGGGCGGTACGGCCGTGCAGCAGGGGCTGCTCTTCCTTTGCGCGCTCGTCGCGGGCGGCCTCTGCGCGGCCGTCGCCGGCCTCGCGGTCGGGATCCCGTCCCTGAGGCTGAAGGGAGACTACATCGCCCTCGTCACGCTGGGCTTCGGCGAGATCGTCCGCGTCGTATTCCAGAACGTGGACGCGCTCGGCGGCGCCCTGGGGCTCAACGGGATCCCGAACTACACGACGTTCTTCTGGGTCTACGCCTTCGCCGCCCTGACCGTGTACACGGTCGCATGCCTGGTGCGCTCGACCTACGGGCGCGGATTCATCGCCACCCACGACGACGAGATCGCTTCGGAGTCGATCGGCCTCAGCACGACCCGGTACAAGATCGTCGCCTTCGTCGTCGGGGCGTTCTTCGCCGGGATCGCCGGCGGGCTCTACGGGCACCTCAAGATGACGATCACGCCCACCGGCTTCGACTTCACCAAGAGCATTGAGATCGTGGTGATGGTGATCCTCGGGGGGATGGGCAACACGCCCGGGGTCATCCTGTCCGCGATCCTGCTGACACTGCTGCCGGAGGTCCTGCGCTCGGTGGAGGAGTACAGGATGGTCGTCTATTCGCTGCTCCTCATCGTCCTCATGCTCGCCAGGCCCCGGGGCCTCTTCAATTTCGACTACGCCGCCATCCTCGGCCGGCTGCGCGGCCGCTCCCGGCCCCCGGCGAACTGACCCTAGGGCCGCCCATGCCCGAACCGATCCTCCAGCTCGACAAGGCCACCATCCGCTTCGGGGGACTGACGGCGGTCAACGCCCTGGACCTCACCGTCAACGACGGGGACCTGGTCGGCCTGATCGGCCCCAACGGCGCGGGAAAGACGACGGTGTTCAACCTGGTGACGAGCGTGTACAAGCCGACGGGCGGCACCGTGCGCTCAGGCGGCGTCGACCTGTCCGTCCTCGGGGTCAACGAGGTCGTCGAGACGGGCATCGCCAGGACGTTCCAGAACATCCGGCTTTTCAGGAGCCTTTCCGTCTCCGACAACGTCCGGGTCGCGTGCAACATCCACCGGGCGACGTCGCCCGTGCAGGCGCTTGTCCGCGCGCGCGCGTTCCGCACGGAGGAGTCGGCGATCGGGCGGCGCGTCGACGAGCTTCTCGACCTCTTCAACCTCCGGCGCTTCGGCGACGCGCCCGCGATGAGCCTGCCGTACGGGGAGCAGAGGCGCCTCGAGATCGTTCGCTGCCTCGCCACCCGCCCCCGGCTCCTGCTCCTGGACGAGCCCGCCGCCGGCATGAATCCCTCCGAGAAGGTGGAGCTGATGGCGCTCATCCAGAGGATCCACCGGGAATTCAGCCTCTCGATCCTGCTGGTCGAGCACTCGATGAGGGTCGTCATGGGCGTTTGCCGCCGGGTCGCCGTCCTCGACTACGGGGTCAAGATCGCCGAGGGCACCCCCTCCGAGATCCAGAGCGACCCGAAGGTCATCGAGGCCTACCTTGGGGAGGCCCACGAGTTCCTCCACCCCCAACCCTGACCGCATGCTCGAGGTCTCCGAACTCTTTGTCTCCTACGGCGCCATCTCGGCCCTGGGAGGCGTCTCGCTGCACGTGCCCCCCCGGGCCATCGTCACGCTCATCGGGGGCAACGGGGCGGGCAAGACGACCACGCTGCGCACGATCTCGGGGCTGCTCAGGCCGAAGGCGGGCAAGGTGACTTTCCTGGGCGAGGACATCACCCGCCTTCCCGCGCACGAGATCGTGGCCAGGGGGCTCGGCCACGTCCCCGAGGGCAGGATGATCTTCTCCAACCTGAGCGTCGACGAGAACCTCTCGATGGGGGCGTACCTGCTGAGGGACAAGGCCGCCATCGCGAGGAACCGCGACTACGTGTTCGGGATTTTCCCTCGGCTAAGGGAGCGCGTCCGCCAGACGGCGGGCACGCTTTCGGGCGGCGAGCAGCAGATGCTGGCGATCGGGCGCGCGCTCATGGGGGAGCCCAAGTTCCTCATGCTCGACGAGCCGTCGCTTGGGATTGCGCCGAGGCTCATCACCACAATCTTCGAGAAAATCATCGAGATCAACCGGGACAGGGGGATCGCCATCCTCCTGGTGGAGCAGAACGCGAACCTCGCCCTTGAGATCAGCAGCACCGCATACGTGCTGGAGACCGGCCACGTGACCATGAGCGGCGCGAGCTCGGAGCTCAGGAAGGATCCCCAGCTCAAGGCCGCCTACCTCGGCGGCTGACGGCGGCTCAGCCCGCCCTTGCCTCGGCGAGCAGGCCCTTCAGGTCGAGGGGCCTCGTGAACATGGAAACGCCGCCCTTGGCGTCGCGCGGCCACTGGTCCTTCGGACGGTCCCAATACAGCTCGACGCCGTTGTTGTCAGGGTCCCGAAGGTACAGCGCCTCGCTCACCCCGTGGTCGGAGGCCCCGTCGAGCGGAATCTTTGCCGCGACCAGGCGCCTGAGCGCGTCGGCAAGCTCCGCGCGGCTCGGATAGAGGATCGCCAGGTGATAGAGCCCCGTCGCGCCGGGAGGGGGCGGCGAGCCGCCCTCGCTTTCCCAGGTGTTGAGGCCAATGTGGTGGTGGTAGCCGCCGGCAGAGATGAACGCCGCGCTCGTGCCAAAGCGCTGGGTCAGCTGGAAGCCGAGGACGCCGCAATAGAACCCGAGGGCCCGCTCGATGTTGGCGACCTTGAGGTGAACGTGGCCGATCCTGACCTCAGGATGCAGCGGGCGGGATGAGGGAGGGGTCGGCATGGGTGGGCGCGGCACAGTCTGCACGCGGGGCCGGATTTCTCAACTCACGGGCCTCGGCAGACCCTTCGAGAGGATGGTAGGGGGCGTCACGGGCTGGCTCGATGAGGGCTTTCCCCTCGTCCCGTCCGGCCCCGAAGAGCTCAGGTCTGCCTGCGGCGGAAGCTGAATAGCTCG
>DATNLY010000138.1:0-4299 GCA_035602635.1 Opitutaceae bacterium
TTCACGGTGATTTTCCACCCCGCCTTGGCGAATAGGCTGCGGGTGGATTCCTCGAGGCTGCCCTTGGGCAGCCCGAGCATCAGGAGTGGCTTCTTGTCCGACACAGGGAACCAAGCGTCGCCTGTCGCCGAGGCCGTTCAAGCAAAATGCTTTGGCCTCAGGCTGATTGACATCCCCTGGGGGGGATTGTAAAAAAGCCGTTGAGACTGCATATGGCAGAACCATCGCCTAGGCGTCCGAACCCCAAGCCCCTCATCGTCGTCGTCGAGGACGAGCCCGATCTGGCCTCGCTGATCGCCCAGTACCTCGAGCGCGCGGGGATGAGGGTCCAGGTCTGCAGCCGCGCCGCCCACGCGCTCAAGTTCCTGCAGAAGAATTTCGCGAACCTCGTGCTCCTTGACCTTGTCCTGCCCGACAGGCCCGGATTCGAGCTCTACGAGGAGCTCAAGGCGTCGAACATCAGCGTTCCCGTCATCTTCCTCACCGGGAGCCTCACCGAGGAGGCCAGCAAGGTCCACGGCCTCGAGACGGGAGGCGACGACTACATCACCAAGCCGTTCAGCTACGCGGAGCTGGTGGCGCGCATCAGGGCCGTTCTCCGGCGGGCCGACTACAAGGGGGACTCGAACCTCACGGGGAACGTGAAGGTGAGCGACCAGCCCTTCGAATTCTGCGGGGCCAGGGTGACCCCGCTCCGCCTTGAGATCGCGTTTCCGGGAGCGGACGCCTTGAAGGTGGGGCGCAAGGAGCTCGGCATCCTCTCCTACCTGAACGACCACCCGGGCGAGGTGATCACCCGCAAGGCGTTGATCCACTCGGTGTGGGGGCAGCACGCCGACGTCAAGAGCCGCTCCCTCGACCAGTACGTCGTCAAGGTTCGCGAGCTCTTCAAGAAGAAGGGCCTCGATCTTTCCGATTTCAGGACGGTTCACGGAGTGGGCTACATCTTCGACCCCAAGAAGGTCTCGAACGAGGGCACCTAGGGGGCCCCGCCCCCCCCGCCCCGGGGGGGACCAAGCGCCACCCGCAAGGCGGCTTCAGGCACCATGGCTGACCCAAACGACGCCCTCACCCTGCAGCTCCTCGAGTGGGTCTCCCGGGAGCCCCGCAGCTACGCCGAGGTTCTTGACGCGTGGCGGACAACGTGCCCCCGCCTGTCGATCTGGGAAGACGCGTGCATCGAGGGCCTGATCGACTATGACCCCAACGGCGACCGCATCGTCCGCGCGAGCCCAAAGGGTCGCGCGGTGCTCAAGGCGCGACAGGAGGCGCCGGGCTCACCCGCCGCTCAGAAGAGCTCGGGCTGAGCGTAGCGGCGCCTCGCTTCCGCGAGCGCCGACCTCATCTCCATCCTCTCGAGGATCCCGAAGAGCCCCGCCGCGTCCACCTTGGCCGGCGGCGCGGCCGGGGGCGCAAGCGCCAGGTTGAGCGTCGTGATCCTCAGGTTCCTGCGGAGCAGGTCGGCCGACGAGGCCACGGCCGCGCGGAACCTCTCGGGGGCGAGGCGGTCCGCCGCGGCGACCACCCCCTCAAGGCTCCCGAATTCGGCGAGCCACTTCGCCGCGGTCTTGGGCCCGACCCCGGCGAGGCCCGGGATGTTGTCCGACGTGTCGCCGACGAGCGCCAGGTAGTCGGCTATCCGGGCCGGGGGCACGCCGAACTTCTCGACGACCCCCGCCTCGTCCATCACGCGCCAGCCCAGCTTCGGGTTGGCCGACGGCGGCGGAAGCATGATCCGGATGTGCTCGCCGACGATCTGCGCAAAGTCCTTGTCGGAGCTCACGACAAGGACCTGGTCGCCGCGGCGCGCAAGCGTCATGGCGTGCGACGCGAGCAGGTCGTCGCTCTCGACGCCCTCCTGCTCAACGCCCCCGAGGCCCATCGCCCGGGTCATCTCCTTGATGATGGGCACCTGCTTCTCGAGCGGCTCCGGCATCTCCTCGCGCTGCGCCTTGTATTCGGGGAGAAGGGCCAGTCGGTCCTGGGCGCCCCCCAGGTCAAAGAAGACGAGCGTGCCGTCCGGCTTCTCCTGGTCGGAGAGCCGCCAGAGGGACTTGACCCACCCGTGGAGGGCGTTTGTCGGAAACCCGTCGGCCCTCGCCAGCTCCGGGATCGCAAAGAAGCAGCGGTAGGCGAGGTTGAACCCGTCGACCAGTAGCCATTTCGCCATGGGTTGGGGCGGGCCGGGTCAGGCGCCGGTCGCGACCGGCGCCGGCAGGGGCGGCAGTGCGTTGCGGACGGAGTCGGCGACTGTCTCCGGGGGGGGCGCCTCCGCCTCGCCGTGCTCGTGGTTGAACCGCATCGAGACCGTCTTGGAGACCCCCCTCTCCTCCATGGTCACACCGTAGATCGCGTTCGCGGCCGCCACTGTCCTCTTGTTGTGCGTGATGATGATGAACTGCGAGTCCTTGATGAATTTCCTGAGCAGCTCGGTGAACCGCCCGATGTTCGACTCGTCGAGAGGGGCGTCCAGCTCGTCGAGCACGCAGAACGGGGACGGCTTCACCAGGTAGAGCGCAAAGAGAAGCGCGACCGCAGTGAGCGTCCTCTGTCCGCCCGAGAGGAGCGTTATCCCCTTCATCCGGGTCCCGGGCGGCTGGGCAACGATCTCGATCCCGCTCTCGAAGACGTCCTCGGACTCGATCAGCTCGATGGCGGCCCGGCCGCCCCCGAAGAGCGTCTGGAACGTGAACTCGAAGTTCTTGCGGATCTGCTCGAAGGTCACCTCGAACTGCGTCTGGGAGGTCTTGTTGATCTCGTCGATGGCGGCGAGGAGATCCGCCCTGGCGCGGGCGAGGTCGCTGCTCTGGGTCTCAAGGAACGTATGGCGCTGCCTGAGCTCGGAGTACTCCTCGATCGCGACGAGGTTCACGGCGCCCATGCTGGACATCCTCTGGCGGAGCGCGTCCGCCTCCGCCTTGACCGCCTCCCAGTCCGTCGACTCCAGGGCCGCGAGGTCGGCCTCGGAAGGGCTCTCAGGGCGCTTCCTCCTCGTGCGCCTCGGGCTTGGATCGGGCGCCTCGTCCTCCTCCAGGTCGAGCGGATGCGGCCCGGCAGGCTCATCGTCGGCCCGCCAGAGCGTCTCCCTCCAGTCGATGGCCGCCACGTCCGCCTGGAACTCGCGCGCCACCTCGTCCGCAAGGAACGCCGCCCTCTGGCGGGTCTCCGCCAGCCGGACCTCGTGCGCGCTCAGCTCATCATGGGCCGCGTCCGACTCATGCCGGAGCGAGGACTGGGACGCCTCGAGCGCCTCGATCGCGCGCTCGACCTCGACGAGCTCGGCCCGGATCTTCTCCACCTGCTCCTGCGCGACGGAGAGCGTCTTGCCGATCTTTCCGGCATTGAGGACCTGCTGGCCTTCCTCCTCGTCCAGGCCCGCTATCTGGCCCGTCCACACCTCGATCTCGTTCTGGCGCTGGGAGAGGAGTTCGCCGATCTGCTCGCGGCGGCGCTCCATCTCGCCGAGGCCCCGGTCGAGCACCTCCACCTTCTGGCGGCGCTCGGCGAGTTCAAGGCGCGCCTGGGCGAGCGACTCGCGCCTTGCCTCGCGCTGGACCCGGGCCGCCGCCAGGCGGCCCTCCAGGTCCTCGATGCGCCGACGGTGGGCCGAGGCCGAGGCCTCCGACTCCGCGAGTCCCGCCTTCGCCTTGTCCCAGCGCGCCTGGGCCTCCAGCCTGGCCTGCTCGAGGCCGGCCAGCTCCTGCTCCATCTTCGCGACGCGCGCGGAGGCCTCGTCCGCGCCGCGGCGCGCATTGCGGTCCTCGGCCTCGGCGGCCGCGACGGCCTGCGTGGTATCCAGCACCGCCGCGCGCCTCTCGTCGAGGGCGCGCTCCGCCTCGGCGATCCTCGCGTTGAGCGCGTCCCCCCGGGCGCGCAGCTCCTCGTGCCGGCGCTGGTCCTCGGCGAGCGCCTTCGCCGTCTCCCGGAGGTCGATCTCGCGCTGGACGATGCTGTTGTCGTGCTTGTTCGGGTTCCCATGGCCGCCCGTCACGAGCCCGCGCCGGTCCACCATCTCCCCCTTGCGCGTCGCGACGGCAAGGAATTGGAAGTTCGGGTGGGCGCGCCAATATTCCAGAAAGGCCCCCAGGTCGTCGGCGACAAAGCATGATCCCAATATCGCGAGCGCCGGATGGCCGTCGTCGACCCGGGCGAGCGCGGATGCCGCGGGAACGACGCCCGGCGGCAGCTCGGCCGGCTCCCCGGCCGCGGCGCCAAGCTCGGAGACCCTCAGGATGACGGACCCGATCTGCTCCCGCTCAAGCTCCGCGAAGATCCTCCGTGCGGTCGACAGGTCGCTCA
>DATNLY010000146.1:0-10816 GCA_035602635.1 Opitutaceae bacterium
GCCCGTGGGGTCAATCCCGACATGTCGTTCCTCGAGATGCTCGACGTCGTCAACGACGGGCTGGCCGCGAGCGGGGAGGAGCCGATCGCGTTCGCGCACGACTGCCGCGAGGGTATCTGCGGGACCTGCTCCCTCACGATCGACGGGAAGCCGCACGGGCCCAACCACGGGGTGGCCACCTGCCAGACCTACATGCGCAGCTACTCGGAGGGCGACCGGATCGTGGTCGAGCCCTTCCGCGCGAGGCCGTTTCCCGTGGTAAAGGACCTGGTGACCGACAGGAGCGCGTTCGACAGGATCCAGCAGGCGGGCGGATTCATCACGGCCCGGACGGGCTCGGCGCCCGACGCCAACGCGACGCCCGTCCCGAAGGACGTTGCGGACCTCGCGATGGACGCCGCCCAGTGCATCGGGTGCGGGGCCTGCGTCGCGGCCTGCAAGAACTCAAGCGCGATGCTGTTTGTGGCCTCCAAGGTCTCGCACCTCGGGCTGATGCCCCAGGGGCAGCCGGAGCGCGACCGCCGCGTCCTCGCGATGGTCCACACGATGGACGGGCTCGGGTTCGGCAGCTGCACGAACCAGTACGAGTGCAGCGCGGCCTGCCCGAAGCTCATCTCCCACGACTTCATCGCGCGGTTGAACCGCGACTACGCGAAGGCGGCATTTCGGACCGCGTTCAGGACGGCAGCCGCCGGCGCCGAGACCTGATATGGGGAGACCTCGGGGGCCGGGGGCGCCCGCCGATCAACGGCATTGCGTTGCCCTCCGGGGCGCGATAGCCCATGGCAAGTCCACGAATGAGCCCGCGCCTCACCCCCGCCGTGCTGCTGCTCTTCCCGCTGCTGGCCGCAAGGCTCGCCGCCCAGCATGTGCTCATGGCGGAGAACGGCGGCAAGATGTCGTGGGTGCGCGCCGCGAGCGGCTCGGTCCCCTGCGTCGAGAGGGACGGCAAGGTCGTTCCCGTCGGCTCCCGGGGCTACCTCCTCAGGGATGCGCCCGACTATCTTCCCGTGTTCGTCAATGTCACCGACGCCTTCACCCGCGTCACCTACCAGGCGCAGGCGGGCGTCAATGGGGCCAACAAGCTGCTGCGCTACAGCGCCACTCTGGAAACGAGCTACCGCCTGGACGATGTCTTCTTCGTGGTATCGCTCGGTTCCGGCACGGCCCCCGATGCGATGGTCATTTGTGAGGTGCCCCATCTCGAGCCAAACCAGGAGAGGCAGGTCACCGCGCTCCTGCCGCTCGGCGCGAAGCTGGGCACGGGGGCCTGCCAGATGTACCTTTTCTCCGGGGGCAAGGAGGTCCTGCAGACGGGGATTCCGCCCGACAAGCGCGAGGAGGCCCTCGACAGGATGGTCGCAGCGAGGATAGGGGACGTCCGCTCGGCCGCTCCCAAGCTCCTTTTCGGGCCGGCCCCGGAGTATCCCCCCTCCCTGAGGAAGGCGAACATCAAGGGGCAGGCGATGATTGCGATCCGCATCGGGGTCAACGGGGCGGCTTGCGATCCGGTGGTGAAAAGCGCGACGGACCCGGCGTTTGGCGAGGCGGCGCTGGCCGCGATTCGCCTGTGGCGTTTTCTCCCGATGGTGAATGATGGTCATCCGGTGGAGACTAGGGCCGTTGTCCCCTTCATCTTCGAGCGGCCGAAGGCCGCAAAGGACCCGTCCTGACGGACTCCGGCCCGGCGTCCGGTTGCAATACAGGGCGACCGGGATCATTCCGGGATACGTTACAGGCTGCCAGGCAATCGGTTTTGTTTATGGCGGCGGGAGCGGAGGATCCAGACCCTGGAATGAGGCCATGTATCGGACGATCAAAAATCTCGCATAAGCGCAGTTACTAATGCATGACAATGGCCATAATCCAGAATGTCGCTCCCCGCTTCTGTGCAAGGCGAGCATCCTGGTCCCACCAAAACTGCCGTCGAATCTGCATGGACGATGGGCGGAACGGACGTGGTACCAAGCCCTCCGAGCGCGCCGGTGAGGCGAGCGCCAGACTGTTCCCCAAGCAATGCCCCTAACCCCGCAAGATGCCGACATTGGCGCGCCTGGGGACAGGCCCTCGGCGGGGGCCGCCGTGCCCAAACGGGAGGCGGATTTCCTTCGTGTGAACCGCGCGCGGCAAACCCTCACGTCGTGCAGCCGCCTGCTGATACAGGCTGAGTCCGAGACGGAGCTGCTGAACGTTGTGTGCAGGATTATCGTCGTCAGCGGGGGGTATCGCATGGCGTGGGTGGGTTTCGCCGAGAACGACGCGGCCAAGACGGTCCGGCCCGTGGCCCACTCAGGATACGAGGACGGTTATGTCCAGAGGACCGCAATATCGTGGGCGGAGGGGCCGCAGGGAAGCGGGCCGACGGGCACGGCGATCCGGAAGGGGCACGCGGTGGTGTGCCGCGACATCCTCCTTGACCCCAGTTTCTCGCCCTGGCGGGACGGCGCGGTCGAGCGCGGGTATCTCTCCTCGGTTGCGGTGCCGATCCAGTCAAGGGGAGCCACGCTTGGCGCCATCAGCATCTATTCGGCCGAGCGCGACGGGTTCGCCATGGAGGAGGTGAAGCTGCTGCAGGAGCTCGCCCACGACCTGGGCTACGCGATCACGGCCCTCCGGGCCCGGGAGGAGCACCTGCGGGAGTTCGAGGCGCTGCGCAACAAGGAGGCCCTGTTCAACAAGCTGATCAGCACGATTCCCGACAGGATCTACTTCAAGGACAGGCAGAGCCGCTTTGTGCAGATCAACGACAGCATGGCGCGGAGATTCGGGCTGAAGCACCCGAGCGAGGCGGTGGGCAAGACCGACTTTGACATGTTCACGGAGCAGCACGCCCGGCAGGCCTACGAGGATGAGCAGGCCATCATGACCACGGGAGAGCCGCTCATCTCGCAGGACGAGAAGGAGACTTGGGCCGACGGCAGGACCACGTGGGCCTCGACGACGAAGGTTCCGCTGCGCGACGCGGAGGGAAGGATAAACGGGCTGGTCGGCATCTCCCGGGACGTGACGGAACGCAAGAAACTGGAGGGGCAGTTCCTCCAGTCCCAGAAGATGGAGGCATTCGGCCAGCTGGCGGGCGGGGTGGCCCACGATTTCAACAACATCCTGGCGGCGATGCTCCTGCAGGTCAGCTTCATCAGGCTGTCCTCAAGCCTGCCCGACTCGGTCGCCGCCCAGATGGACGAGCTCGAGCAGCTGACGGTCCGGGCGGCCGGCGTGACCCGGCAGCTGCTGATGTTCAGCCGGCGCCAGGACATGGAGATGAAGTCGCTCGACCTGAACGCCGCGATCGAGGGCACATGCAGCCTGCTCAAGCGGCTGATCGGCGAGCACGTCGTCCTGGAGCTGAAGACCTCGAGGGAGCCCCTTTGGATCGAGGCCGACGCCGGCATGGTCGAGCAGGTGGTGATGAATCTCTGTCTCAATGCGCGCGACGCCATGCCCGACGGGGGCCGGCTCTCGATCGAGACCTTCGCGGAGGAGGGCGGTGCGGAGGCTGCGCGCGCCTGCCTCGTCGTGGCGGACACCGGATGCGGCATGGATGCCGCCACCCAGGCGCGGATTTTCGAGCCGTTCTTCACGACAAAGCCGGTCGGCAAGGGAACCGGCCTGGGGCTCGCGACCGTGTACGGCATCCTCGAGCAGCACCGCGGCTGGGTGGACGTTGAAAGCGCGCCCGGCCGCGGCAGCACGTTCCGGGCGTATTTCCCCATCGTGAGGCATTCGCCACGGGCCAGCTCCGAGGCGGACTCCCGCGATCTCCGCGGCGGGTCCGAATCCGTCCTTCTCGTGGAGGATGACGAGATGGTGCGGCTCGCGCTCGCGGGGTGCCTGAGGCGCGCCGGCTACCGCGTGGTGGAGGCGGCAAATGGGCCGGAGGCCGTCCGCGCGTGGGCCGAGCGGAAACACGAGTTCGACGTCCTTCTAACCGACTTCCTGATGCCGGGGGGCATCAACGGCGCCCAGCTCGCGGAGCGGCTCCTTCGCGAAAGGGGGTCCCTAAGGGTGATTGTGATCAGCGGATACGCGGCTTTGCCCGACGGCGCGGCGATCCCCTGGCCGAAAGAGACCGTCAGGCTCGCCAAACCCTTTGAGATGAAGACGCTCCTGGATACGGTGCGGCGGAGCCTGGACACGAGGGCGGGCGCCGATCTGAGCACGGGGATCTGAAGGTGATCCCCCGGGCGGGCATGGAGGGCTCCGGGGAATCCTGCAACTTTCGACGGCGGCCCGTGTTCTCAGGGAAATCAACAATTCCAAATGAACATCAAAGTCTCTCTCCTTCACAGTCTTGCCGCGATCGGCCTTGCGGCCTCGCTCGTCGCCCTTCCCATTGACGCCACCGCGGCGTCCATCACGTTCGCCCTGGTGGGCATCCTGGCGGTCCTTTTCGCCGACTACGGCCGCAACCTGGAGCCGCTGCGGGTCCCCGCCGAGGTCATCCCGCTTGACGGGCCCGCCGGCACCGTCCCCGATCTCAGCGTGGCGGCCTGACAGTCGGATCCCGGTCAGAACGTCGAGAGCGCATGGGCGCTCTGCAGGAGCACCCAGGCCCCGCCGACGGCGATTCCGGCGACGAGCGCGTACCGGAAGACCTTCCGGGCCTTGAGCACGGCGTCCTTGAAGTCGGTGTTGATCGTCTTCCTGTTGCTCTCGGAAATGAAGCTCAGGAACCGCGGATCCCTGAACCTTCCGCGCGGATCCTTCGCCATCCCGAAGCGGATGGCGGGGCGATGAAGGAGTTGCTTTACCAGGGTTGGCATCGGGCTTGGCGGGCACTATCGGTATTTTGAGGTCGTTCTTTCAAGGGGAAACTCACTAGCCTCGGCCTTTCACGAATTTTTACCGCCCGCCCCATGCACCATTTTCGGTACGCCGGCCAGAACCTCCATTGCGAATCCGTGGACCTTGCGGAGGTCGCGAGGCTTTATGGGACGCCGACCTACGTCTACAGCGCTGCCACGATCGCGGACAACTACACGCGGCTTTCCACGAGCATGAAGGGGCTCGACGTCCGGGTCTGCTACGCCCTCAAGGCGAATTCCAACCTCGCGGTGGTCAGGCACTTGGCCAACCTCGGCTCCGCCTTTGACCTCGTGAGCGGAGGGGAGCTCCGCCGGGTGCAGGCGGCGGGCGCGGGGCTGAAGGAGAGCGTGTTCGCGGGCGTCGGCAAGGCAGACTCCGAGATCCGCATGGCCCTCGAGGCCGGGATCTTCTCCTTCCACGTGGAGAGCGAGCCCGAGCTCGTGCGGATCAACCATGTCGCGGGCAAGGTCGGCGTGAAGGCCCCGATCGCGATCCGGGTGAACCCCGACGTCGACGCGAACACCCACGCGAAGATCACGACCGGGACGAGCGCGAACAAGTTCGGCATCCCGCTCAAGCAGGCCGCGGCCGCGTACGAGGCGGCCTCGAAGTACCCGAACATCTCGGTCCGGGGAATCCAGACCCACATCGGCTCGCAGATCACGGAGGTGAGGCCGTTCGCGGAGGCGCTCGAGAAGCTCGCCCCCCTCGCCGCCGACCTGAAGAAGAGGATGGGGATCTCGTACATCTCGATCGGCGGCGGCATCGGCGTCGTCTACCGCGAGGCCCTCGCCAGCGGGCCCTTCTCGTGGTGGGAGACCCAGCCGGAGGCCAAGCGGCCGCTGACCCCGGAGGCCTACGGTGCCGCCCTCGCGCCGGCGCTCCGGTCGCTCGGCCTGAAGGTGCTGCTCGAGCCGGGCCGCTCGATGGTGGCCAACGCGGGGGTCCTCCTGACCCGCGTCGAGTACCTCAAGCGCGGGCAGGGGAAGAATTTCCTGATCGTGGACGCGGCGATGAACGACCTGGTGAGGCCCGCGATGTACGACTCGTTCCACGAGATCGTGCCTCTGCAGCGCGACACGACGAGGCGGGCGCTCGTGGCCGACATCGTCGGCCCCATCTGCGAGAGCTCCGACTATTTCGCGAGGGAGAGGCAGATCCAGGAGCTCGGAGAGGGCGAGTATGCGGCGATCATGAGCGCGGGCGCCTACGGCTTCGTCCAGGCCAGCCGCTACAACACGCGCCCTATCCCCGCCGAGGTCCTCGTCAAGGGGAGCGCCTTCGAGCAGGTCACCGCCCGCGAGACCTTCGAGCAGATGATAGCGAACGAGAAGATCCCCGCGTTTTTGAAGTAGCAAGGGCCTCGCGGCCGCGTTAGAGGAGGTTCATGAAGTTCTGCGTCGTCGGGGCCGGGGCCTGGGGCACGGCGTTTGCCATCCACCTCTCGCGGGGTGCGGCGACCGTCGCGCTTGTTCCCCGCCGGCCGGAGCAGGCCGCGGCGATCGGCGCCGCGCGGGAGAACCGCGAGTACCTCCCCGGGATCGCGCTGCCGCCCGGCGTCGAGGTCGAGGCGAGCCTGGACCGGGGGCTCATGGGGGCCGATGTCGTCCTTTTCGCGTGCCCGGCGCAGACGCTCCGCCATACGGCCGCCAACGTCCGCGCGGCGCTTCCGGCGGGCGCCCTGCCGCGGATCCTCATCAGCCTCGCCAAGGGGCTCGAGCTCGCCACCCACTTGAGGCCGTCCCAGACGATCGAGGAGACGATCCCCGGCGCCATGGTCGGCGCCCTGTCGGGCCCCACGAACGCGGCGGAGGTGGCGCGGGGCCTGCCGGCCGCGATGGTCCTTGCCGCGAGGGGCGCCGACGCCGTCGTCCAGGGGGTGCAGGCCGCAATCAGCGGCCCGACCCTGCGCGTCTACACGACCGACGACCTGCCCGGAGTGGAATTCGCGGGGAGCCTGAAGAACATCTACTCGATCGCATCCGGCTGCTGCGACGGGCTCGGCCTCGGCGACAACGCGAAGGCAGCGCTCATGACGCGCTCCGTGACGGAGATGGTGCGCGTCGGCGGGTCGCTCGGCGCCCGCAGGGAGACCTTCTACGGGCTGAGCGGATTCGGGGACCTCGTGGCGACCTGCCACGGCTCGTGGAGCCGCAACCGGGAGTTCGGCCACGGGATAGGGCAGGGCAGGTCGGTCGCCGACCTGCTGAAGGGGCGCCGCACCGTGGTCGAGGGCTATGAGACGACCCGCTCCTTCGCCGGGCTCTGCGAGGAGAAGGGGATCGACGCCCCGATCCTGCGCGAGATGAACGCGATCCTCTTCCAGGGGCGCCGCCCGGGCGACGCGATCTCGGCCCTGATGATGCGCGAGCTCAAGCGCGAGACGGCGGCCGCCCTCGCGCCGGCCTGACGGGGTGCCGGCGGGCGCGCCGATTTTCGGGGATTGCGTTGGCGCCGGCAGCGGATTGATTGCGGGGCTCCCCACCCCGTTCAGGCAACCCCTTGCCCCATGTCCGATCCAGGAACACTCGACCGCAAGCACAGGCTCGTCATCATCGCGTCGTCCCTCGGGACCGTGTTCGAGTGGTACGACTTCTTCATCTACGGGACGCTCGCCGCGTTCTTCGGCAAGCTCTTCTTTCCCCCGGGCAACGAGAGCACCGCATACCTCTCGAGCCTCGCCCTCTTCGGCGTCGGGTTCTCGGTGAGGCCGTTCGGGGCGCTCGTGTTCGGCCGGCTGGGCGACCTGGCCGGCAGGAAACACACGTTCCTGCTGACGATCGTCCTCATGGGGCTCTCGACCGCCCTCGTGGGACTGCTGCCCACGTACGCGAAGGTCGGGTTCGCAGCCCCGATCGCGCTCGTGTTCCTGAGGCTGGCCCAGGGCCTTGCGCTCGGCGGCGAGTACGGCGGGGCCGTGATCTACGTGGCCGAGCACGCGCCGCACGGCAGGCGCGGCCTCTACACGGGCTGGATCCAGACGACGGCGACGCTCGGGCTCTTCCTCGCGCTTGTCGTGATCGGCCTCCTGCGCCACTTCATGAGCCCGGCACAGTTTGCCGACTGGGGCTGGAGGGTGCCGTTCCTGATATCGTTCATCCTGCTCGTCATCTCCGTCTACATCCGGCTCAAGCTCGAGGAGTCCCCCGTGTTCGCGGAGATGAAGGCGCAGGGCAAGGGCTCAAAGGCGCCGCTCACGGACAGCTTCGGGATCTGGGGCAACGCGAGGATCGTGCTGGCCTCGCTCTTCGGGGCCACCGCCGGCCAGGGCGTCGTGTGGTACGCCGGCCAGTTCTACACGCTCTACTTCCTGATAACCACGCTGGGCGTGGACTACGTGCTGGCCTACAAGCTGATCGCGGCGTCCCTCGTCGTCGGGGCCCTCATGGCCGTCGAGTTTGGCGCCCTGTCCGACGTGATCGGGCGCAAGAAGATCATCATGGCCGGCTTCCTGCTCGCTGTTCTCACGTACCAGCCCATCTTCCACGGGCTCACGCGCGCGGCCAACCCGGCGCTGGCGGACGCGATGGAGCGCTCGCCCGTCGTCCTCTCGACGAGCGAGTACAACGGGCGCCTGGCGCTCGCCCTCGACGCGCTGGCGGACGCGGCCAGGAAGATCATCCTGCCGAGCACGCCGAGGACCGAGACGGACAAGGCGCGCAACTTCCTGAACGCCCGGGGCATCCCTTTCACGCTGGCGCCCCTGCAGTCGGCGGGCGCGCAGACGGCACTCCGGGTCGGGGGCGCGGCGCCGGTCAGCGGATTTGACGCGAAGGCCTACGAGGCCGCGCTGGCCCCGGCCGGCTACCCGAAGAAGGCCGACCCCGGCGCGATGAACGTCCCCGGGGTCGTCGCGCTCCTCATCGTCCTGCTCTCGTTCGTCGGGATGGTCTACGGGCCGATCGCCGCGTTCCTGGTCGAGCTGTTCCCGACGCGGATCCGCTACACCTCGATGTCGCTTCCCTACCACATCGGCAACGGGTGGTTCGGCGGGTTCCTCCCGCTCATCGCCACCTCCATCGTCGTCTTCACCGGCAACATCTACGCGGGCCTCTGGTTCCCGATCGGCGTCGCCGCGATGTCGTTCGTCGTCGGGATGCTGCTTCTGCCCGAGACCAGGGAAACCGACATCCGGGCCTAGAGGGCGCGCCCGAGCCTGCGGGCGCTCGCAAGGACGAGGAGGCTCCCGAGGTAGGCGATGGCGACGAGCAGGGAGAGACGGTGGTTGCCGACGGACATGCCCAGGTACTCGCAGAAGCCGCCGATCATCGCGCCGATGAGGTTCGCCCCGAAGACGGCCGAGGGGGCGGACGACTCGCGGAATGTCGTCGAGAAGATGATCCCGGCAAAGAAGACCGGCAGGGGCACGACAAGGAGCGTCCAGAGGAGGCGCCCCGCGAAGGCGTACTGGAGGACGCTCTCCCTGGGCACGACGAGCAGCAGCGCCAGGATCGCGAACAGCGGCGCGTACATCCAGAAGGAGAAGCCCCTGAGGCGCTCCGCCACGAGGTTGGCGCCTATCACCATGAGCAGGACGCCCGTGACCACGACCAGGGTGACGAACCACGTCGCGCCGAAGAACAGGGTCGAGTCGCTGATGCTCTTCGTCTCCAGCAGGAGGAAGCCCATCCCGAGCAGGGCGAAATGGAGGTCGCTGCGGCCGAACGAGCGCCCCCGCAGCCAGGCGACCGTCGCGACCGAGAAGGCGAGGAGGCTGGCGATGGCGACAAGGTAGTCGGAGGGGACGGTCTTCCGGATCAGGTAGAGGAAGGGCCAGTCGTCGGTCGGCAGGTCCATGCGCGGCAGCGGCGAGTACGCCGCCCGGGTGTACTGGAACACCTTCGGCGGAAGCGTGACCCGGGGGTCCTTGGGGACGCAGAGGATCAGGCCCCGGCCGCCGACGTCCAGGTACATGGTCGGCGTCCGCCCCGTCGCCTCGGCCACGAGCTCGTAGAGCTTCGGCCCCAGCCAGGGCCGCCCGAGGAAGAACGAGAGCGTCAGCATCCCGTGGTCGTTCAGGAACCCGAACGCCGAGCGCAAACTTTCCACGGTGTAGACGTAGCCGTCCAGGCGGATGTTGTTCATCGAGCTGAAGAGCGCCTGCGAGTCGAGGAAGCCGAAGACGACCATGTCATAGCCCGGCTTCGCCTTCGCGATGAACGAGCGGGCGTCGTCGATATGGACCGTGACCCTCGGGTCCGCATAGGGGGCGCCCGCGTTGAAGCGCCGGGAGATGTCGATGATGGCCGGGTCAATCTCCACCGCGTCGACCTGCTTCGCCCCGCATGCCAGGGCCGCCTCGACGTCGAAGCCGCCGCCCGCGCCCACGACAAGGATGTGGTCGTAGCTCTCGGCCACGGCGTAGGGGACCTTGTGCTCCATCTCGATCCAGCGGACGTACTCGGCTCCCTTCGTCCCCGGCGTGTACAGCCTCGAGTCGAGGGCCGCGTCGTAGTGGTAGCCGAACTGGTTCACCCTCACGAGGTATATGGGGGGGTCGTGCCTCCTCAGGGCCTCGGGCGGGGGCGCGGACTCGGTGACGCCCGGCGACTCAAACTTGTTGATCGTGATGTAGTAGTAGGGCGACCAGATCGCCTTTGGGTCGGCGTTCCAGTAGATCATGGCGACGCAGGCGGCGAGGACCGGTACGTCGAGGAGCCACCGGCGGCGCCCCCTGATCGCGAGGTAGACGGACGCGACGCCCGCCATCCCCAGCACCGGAGAGAAGAGCCTCAGTGAGAAGAGGCCGAAGCACAGCGTGCCCGAGAGGCTGCCGGCCAGGTCCCACGCATAGGCCGTCAGCCGCGGCAGGGAGTTGAACAGGACGCCCATCCTCTGGCCCAGCGGGACGAAAAGGAGCGCGTTCATCCCGAATATGCGCACGAGGACAAACGCGTTCATCATGGAGGGCGGCAGGGCGAAGAAGTGCGCCTCGCTCAGCGAGGTGCCCAGCACCGTGTTGCGGTCGACGAGAAGCATGCCGATGTCGCATGCGAGGAAGACCGGGAAC
>DATNLY010000147.1:0-2525 GCA_035602635.1 Opitutaceae bacterium
ACACGATCACGGTCAACTCGAACGCGATCACCTTCCTCAACGACCTCCCGGTTCGGCGCGTCCCGCGCGACAACGCGGGCATCGGGCTCCGCTACCAGATCAGCCACGGCCCGGTGCGCGGGCTCTTCTTCGTCGCGGACGCGAGGTACGACACCAAGTCGCTCGTGAACCTGGGCTCAGGCAAGAGCCTGATCCCCGGGCCCGCCGGCACGACCGTGGGCTCGACGAGCACGATGTACTACGTCCCGTCCACCAACCTGACCTACGCGACGGGCAAGGACCCGAAGGGGGCGAACGAGATCAAGATCACGGGGACGCCCGTCATCAACGTGTCGTTCCCCGGCAATGGCCAGCTGCCCTATCCCAGCCAGGCGGCGAACTCCCTGATCAACTTCCCCATGAGCGCATCTGGGCAGCCCCTGGCGCTTCAGAGCGCGGCGGTCCCCGGGGTGTACGTGGGCGAGGCCGAGGGCGTGTTCGTCGACGACGGCCGCGTGAACAACTACAACGCCCCGTATGCGGTCTTTGACGTGGGCACGGGCTTCACGTGGAAGACCAGGCGCTACACGAACACCCTGCAGGTTAACGTCAAGAATCTCCTGAACCGCCAGTACACCTGGGGCTCCGGGGTCCCCGGTCTGGATTTCCAGGCCATCTGCAGCTACACGATCCAATATTAGGCGGCCCTGCCGCCTAGGGGATTGGACCTGCTCCCGGCAGGCGACCGGGCGCGGGCTCCGCGTTGCGCCCCCTCAAGGGATGGGCGTGACGGCGACCCTGGCCGCCGTCAGGTCGTTGTCGGCCAGGTGCAGGGCCTCGGACTCCCCGCCTTCATGCTTGATGAAGACGTCCGTCCCGGGGGCGGCGCGCGAGGAATGAAGCCACACCCTCGCGCAGCCCTGCAGGTCCACAACGGGGCTGCCGGCCTGCGGTGACCCGGAGGTCACCCCGGCGAGCTCAAGGTCCTGGACCTGGGCGAAGGCAAACGCGCTGCCCGATCCCGCGTCGACGCGCACGTTGTGGAGTTCGACGTCCGAGGCGTGGTCGCAGAGAAAGCCCTTTTGGCCGCCCGCCGCTATGTCGGTGAAGCGCAGCTGCTCGACGGCCTTCTCCGGAAGGCCCTGGATCGAGGCGACCTGCTTCGCGTTGGTGATGGTGAGGTTGCTGAACGCGAAGTTCCTGAAGATCGGGGTCCGGTCAGAGAAGGCCTCCGCCGGCTGTCTGTTGTAGAGGGTTGTGATCTCGACCGCGTTTACTTCCGCCGCATTGATCGCAAAATTGTCGAACCGCAGGTTCTCCACGACGTTGCCCCGGCCCCGCATGCTCTTGATGCGGATTCCGTACCACGTGCCGTTTGAAACGATGTTGCTGGCGACCACGTTCCGGATCCCGCCCGAGGTCTCGCTCCCGATGGCGACGGCGCCGTGGCCCTTGTACATGACGCAGTTCGTGATGGCGACGTTCTCGGTCGGCCGGGCGGTGCGGCGGCCGTCGGCGTCCCGTCCCGACTTGATGACGATGCAGTCATCGCCCGTGCTGAAGAAGCAGTCCGAGATCCGGACGTCCCTGCACGAGTCCACGTCGATGCCGTCGCCGTTCGGCCCCGTCGAAAGGAAGGTCACGCCGCGGATTACGACGTGGTCGCTGTAGAGGGGGTGGAGCAGCCACATCGGGGACTCGGTGATGGTCACGCCCTCGACGAGGACGTTCTCGCAGCCGTTGAACTGCACCAGCGACGGGCGCAGGTAGTCCGCCGCCAGCTGGTATTCCTCCGGGCCGGGCTTCTGGCCGGCCTCGATCCGGTCGAAGAGCTTCAGCCAGGCCTGCATTGCCGGGCGGATCTCGGCGGCGCGGCTGGGGTCGTGGCGGCCGTTGCGCCACCACCAGTTCGAGCCCTGGCCGTTGATCGTGCCCCGTCCCACGATGGCGACGTTCTCCTTGCCGTTGGCGTAGATGAGGGGCGCATGGGTGAAGGCGTTGGTGCTCTCCCAGCGCGAGGGGACTATCGGGGAGTCCGCGGGGTCGCCGCTGTAGAGAAGCTCCGAGCCCGCCTCCAGCTGGAGCGTCGTGTTGCTCCCGGGCATGATGGAGCCGCTCAGGTAGCGCCCGGCCGGGAAGACGATTGTCCCTCCCCCGGCTGCCGAGCACGCCGCCACGGCCCTCGCTATCGCGGCCGTGTCGTTGGTGCGCCCGTCGGAGACGGCGCCGAAGTCGGCGACGTTGAAGGATGCCGGCGCCTGCGCCGGGGCGAAGGGGACCGACGCGATGAGGAGCGAGGCGAGCCTGGTGGTCTTGAACATCGGTTCGGGGTAGACGAGGGGGTGAAGGAGAGCCACGCCAGCGCGGGGCATCAAGTCAAACCTAAACGCGGACACGTGTCCGCTCACGCATTGTCCTCTTGCTTTGGGGCCGCCATGCCATTTTAGAGGACGCGGGCATCGCAGCCGCCTAACCCCCAAAGAATGCACGCGACCGACTACGCCATCGTCGTCACCTATCTGGGCGTCGTGCTGTTCCTTGGGCGG
>DATNLY010000156.1:0-4752 GCA_035602635.1 Opitutaceae bacterium
GAAGCCGTCCTCGACGGCCGCCGCCCCCAGGTCCAGGCCCGCGACGGCGAATATCCGGTTGGTCGCAAGGACATCGCGCAGCATGTGCCGGTACCTTGGCTCAAAAATCTCCAGTGGAAGCAGCGCCTGCGGGAAGAACGCCACATTGGGCAATGTCATCACCGGTACCTCGTCGGGCACTTGAATTTCCAATTCGATCGGTATTTCTAGAAGGGTTTTCGCCGGAATTCAAGAATCCGGTCGGAATTTTCGCGGCCCCGGCGAACAATCGCGGGTGCGTGTGTGCGGCCGGATGGGGAGTCATGGCCGGATACTGCCCGTTGGGATGCTGTGCCAGAGGCTGTCTCAGACCACCGCCGGATGGGACAAAATGGCTTGAATCGGGCGATTCCCTCGCGGCCTTTGATTTTATAGATAATTGCAGGCCAACGAATAATGATATGGGCGGCATCGGGGCACGCGCATTGCTTAACAGGGTGCATGAGCCGCATCCTAGGCATTGATCTGGGCACCACGAATTCCTGCATGGCCGTCATGGAGGGTGGGGAGCCCGTCGTCATCGCTAACGCCGAGGGCGGCCGCACGACCCCGTCGGTGGTGGCCTTCACGAAAACGGGCGAGCGGGTCGTCGGGCAGGCCGCCAAGCGGCAGGCCGTCACGAATCCCCGCAACACGATCTTCTCATCGAAGCGCTTCATCGGCCGGAAATTCTCGGAGGTCCGCGAGGAGGCGAAGAACATGCCCTTCAAGGTCGTCGAGGGGAAGAACGGCGACGCCTACATCGAGGTGCAGATGGGCGACAAGGTGGAGCAGTTCGCGCCGCAGCAGATCGCGGCGTTCGTCCTGGGCAAGATGAAGGCCGACGCCGAGGCGTACCTCGGCGAGAAGATCACCCAGGCCGTCATCACGGTCCCCGCGTACTTCAACGACTCCCAGCGCCAGGCGACCAAGGACGCCGGCAAGATCGCGGGCCTCGAGGTCCTGCGCATCATCAACGAGCCGACCGCGGCGTCGCTCGCCTACGGGCTCGACAAGAAGAAGGACGAGAAGATCGCCGTGTACGACCTGGGCGGCGGGACGTTCGACGTGTCCGTGCTCGAGATCGGCGACGGCGTCTTCGAGGTCAAGGCGACCAACGGGGACACGCACCTCGGCGGGGACAACTGGGACGAGGCCCTCATCTCGTGGCTCGTGGACAATTTCAAGAAGGACAACGGGATCGACCTGCGCAAGGACCCCATGGCCCTGCAGCGCCTCAAGGAGGAGGCCGAGAAGGCCAAGATCGCGCTCTCCTCGACGCAGTCGGTCGACATCAACCTGCCGTTCATAACGGCGGACGCCTCGGGCCCGAAGCACCTCAACGTCCAGCTGACGCGGGCCAAGATGGAGCAGATCTGCGACAGCCTCTTTGAGCGCTGCATCCAGCCCTTCAAGAACTGCCTGAAGGACGCCGACCTCACCTCCGCCCAGATCGACGAGCTCGTGCTCGTCGGCGGGATGACCCGCATGCCGAAGATTGTCGAGATCGCGAAGTCGCTCGGCGGCAAGCAGCCGCACCAGGGCGTCAACCCCGACGAGGTCGTGGCGGTCGGCGCCGCGATCCAGGGTGGCGTCCTCAAGGGGGAGGTCCGCGACGTCCTGCTCCTCGACGTGACCCCGCTCACGCTCGGCATCATGACCGCGGGCGACGTGGCCACCGCGATGATCCCGCGCAACACGACCATTCCCTCCAAGAAGACCCAGGTGTTCTCCACCTACAGCGACAGCCAGCCCTCCGTGGAGATCGTGGTCCTCCAGGGCGAGCGCCCGATGGCCCGCGACAACAAGACCCTCGGGACGTTCCGGCTCGACGGCATCCCGCCGGCCCCCCGCGGGGCCCCGCAGATCGAGGTGACGTTCGACATCGACGCGAACGGCATCCTGCACGTCTCGGCGAAGGACCTCGGAACGGGCAAGGACCAGAAGATCACGATCCAGGGATCCTCGGGCCTCTCCAAGGAGGAGGTCGACAAGATGACGAAGGAGGCCGAGCTGAACGCGAGCGAGGACAAGAAGCGCCGCGACGCCGTCGAGAACCGAAACCTGCTCGACACCTCCATCTACCAGCTTGAGAAGACGCTCAAGGAGACGGGCGACAAGCTCCCCGCCGACCGGAAGGCGAAGGTCGAGCAGGCGCTCGCCGACGCGAAGAAGGCCCTCGAGAGCAACGACGGGGACAAGGCGAAGGCCGCCCTGGAGAACCTCTCGAAGGTGGGCGCCGAATTCTACGCCGAGGCCCAGGCTGCCGCACAGGCCGCGGCCAAGCCCGGCGCGGAGGGCGAGGCCGCCGACGCCGGGGCCGCCCCCAAGACCGAGAAGAAGGCCGACGTCGTCGACGCCGACTTCGAGGTCGTGGACGACGAGAAGTCCAAGAGGTAACCCTTTCCGGGGCTGGGGCGCATCGTCGCCCCGAACCGAACTTCAACCCAAAACATAATCCATATGGCCAAAGTAAAAATCAGACCCATCGGTGATCGCGTCCTCGTGAAGCATCTCGATGACAAGGAGCAGGTCCGCGGAGGCATCATCATCCCGGACAGCGCAAAAGAGAAGCCCCAAGAGGCCGAAGTCATCGCGCTCGGCACCGGGAAGCGAAACGACGACGGCAAGATCCAGGCCTTCGAGGTGAAGGTCGGCGACCGCGTCCTCGTCAGCAAGTACGGCGGCACCGAGGTTAAGCTCGATGAGCAGAAATTCACGCTCGTCCGCGAGGACGACATCCTCGGCGTCATCGCCTGAGGCCGCACCCATCCAAAATAAAAACAGACAACCTTAATCACAATGCCCGCTAAACAACTCATATTCGACGAGTCCGCTCGTCAAAAAATCCTCCGCGGCGTCGAGCTGCTCTCCCGCGCCGTCAAGGTCACGCTCGGCCCCAAGGGGCGCAACGTCGTCATCGACAAGAAATTCGGGTCGCCGACCGTCACCAAGGACGGCGTGACGGTCGCCAAGGAGATCGAGCTGCCGGATCCCTACGAGAACATGGGGGCCCAGATGGTCAAGGAGGTCGCCTCCAAGACCTCCGACGCCGCGGGCGACGGCACCACGACCGCGACGGTGCTCGCCGAGGGCATCTACCGCGAGGGGCTCAAGAACGTCACCGCCGGGTCGAACCCGATCTTCCTGAAGCGCGGCATCGACAAGGCCGTCGAGGCCGCCGTCGCCGAGCTCGCCAGGACCTCCAAGAAGGTCTCCGACCGCGAGGAGATCCGCCAGGTCGCCACCGTCTCCGCCAACTGGGACGACACGATCGGCAACATCATCGCCGACGCCATGGACAAGGTCGGCAAGGACGGCACCATCACGGTCGAGGAGGCGAAGTCCATCGAGACGACGCTCGAGGTCGTCGAGGGCATGCAGTTCGACAAGGGCTACCTTTCGCCCTACTTCGTCACGAACGCGGAGGCCATGGAGGCCGTCATCGAGGACGCCTATGTCCTGATCCACGAGAAGAAGATCAGCGCGCTCAACGACCTGCTCCCGCTACTCCAGACGGTGGCCAAGAGCGGCAAGCCGCTCCTCATCATCGCGGAGGAGGTCGAGGGCGAGGCCCTGGCCGCGCTCGTCGTCAACAAGATCCGCGGGACGCTCAACGTCGTGGCCGTCAAGGCCCCCGGCTTTGGCGACCGGCGCAAGGCGATCCTCGAGGACATCGCGATCCTCACGGGGGGCAAGTGCTTCACCGAGGACCTCGGCATCAAGCTTGAGAACGTCCAGGTCAGCGACCTCGGCCGCGCAAAGCGCATCGTCATCGACAAGGAGAACACCACGATCGTCGAGGGCGGCGGCAAGGGCTCCGACATCCAGGGCCGCGTGAAGCAGATCCGCCGCCAGATCGAGGAGACCACCTCCGACTACGACCGCGAGAAGCTCCAGGAGCGCCTCGCCAAGCTCGCCGGGGGCGTCGCCGTCATCAATGTCGGCGCGTCCACCGAGGTCGAGATGAAGGAGAAGAAGGCCCGCGTGGAGGACGCGCTCCATGCGACCCGCGCGGCGGTCGAGGAGGGGATCGTTGCCGGTGGCGGCGTCGCCCTGCTCCGCACGTCAAAGGTCATCGACGCCCTCAACCTTGAGGGCGACGAGAAGATCGGCTCGCAGATCGTCCGCAGGGCCATCGAGCACCCCATCAGGATGCTCTGCTCCAACGCGGGCGTGGAGGGCGCGGTTGTCGTCGGCGAGGTTCTCGCCGGCAAGGGCAACTTCGGCTTCAACGTCGCGACGGACAAGTACGAGGACCTCGTGAAGGCCGGCGTTGTCGACCCGACCAAGGTCACGCGCACGGCCCTGCAGAACGCGGCGTCGATCGCCGGGCTCCTGCTCACGACAGAGTGCATGATCACCGAGATCCCGGAGAAGAAGGACTCGGCCCCCGCGCATCCCCCCGGCGGCGGCATGGACTACTGAGCGCACCGCGCGATCCAAAAACAATCCAAAGGCGCCCCGCCCGAAAGGCCGGGGCGCTTTTTTGTGGTGCCTTGCGCCGGCGCCGGGCCAATCGTGGACCCCCACCATGGAAGTGATCGTCCTCGGAAGCGGCACGTCCCAGGGCGTGCCGATGATCGGCTGCCCCTGCGCGGTCTGCAGGTCTGCCGACCCGCGCAACCGGCGCACCCGCACGTCCGTCCATGTCGTGATGGACGGCCTCCACGTGCAGGTCGACGCCGCCCCCGAGTTCCGGCTGCAGTGCGTGGCCGAGGGGGTGGAGAGGCT
>DATNLY010000169.1:0-2307 GCA_035602635.1 Opitutaceae bacterium
TCACGAGCGGACGACCCCCGCCTCCTCGTACCTGCCAATCCGCCGGTAGCGCTCGTAGCGCGCCGCAAGGAGCGCCTCGGTGTCGAGCGCGCGCAGGTCGTGGAGGTGCTTGTGAAGGGAGTGCTTGAGGGCGGCCCCCGCCTGGGCCGGGTCGTTGTGCGCGCCGCCCATGGGCTCGGGGATGACCTCGTCGATGGTCCCGAGCTTCTCCAGGTCCTCGGCGTCGACCTTGAGGGCCGCGGCGGCCTTGGGGGCCGCCGCCGAGTCCTTCCACAGGATCGCGGCGCATCCCTCCGGGGTGATCACCGAGTAGTAGCTGTTCTCGAACATGAGCACGCGGTCGGTGACGCCGATTCCCAGGGCCCCCCCGGAGCCGCCCTCTCCCACGACCACTGATATGGTCGGGGTCTTCAGCATCGCCATTTCCCGGAGGTTGACCGCGATCGCCTCGGACACGTGGCGCTCCTCCGACCCGACGCCGGGGAAGGCTCCCGGCGTGTCGATGAATGAGAGGACAGGGAGGCCGAATCTCTCGGCTATCTTCATGATCCGTAAAGCCTTGCGGTAACCCTCCGGCTGCGCCATCCCGAAGTTCCTGATAATCCTCTCCTTCGGGTCGCGCCCCTTCTGCTGGGCGATGATCACGACCGCCTGGCCCTCAAAGAAGGCGGTGCCGCCCACGAGGGCCCTGTCGTCGTTGAACTGCCGGTCGCCGTGCAGCTCCTGGAAGCCCTTGCAGACCATTCCCACGTAGTCGAGGGCGTAGGGCCGCTTGGGATGGCGGGCGAGGAGCACCTTCTGCCACGGAGTCAGGTTCGAGTAGATCTCGCGCTGCTGCTTCTCGATCTTCTTCTCAATCGAGCGGATCTCCTCGGCCAGGTCCGCCTTGGTCTCCACGGACCGCTGGCGGAGCTCGTCAAGCTGCCTGGCCAGGTCGCGCAGGGGCTTCTCGAACTCCAGTGTATAGGAAGGGGTTTCCATTATCAGGCAGGCGACCAAAATTACCTGCTGCGCTCCCTGCGTGTCAACGGGCGGCAGGTTTCCCTCAACGCAACCCGCCTGCATCGGGCGGGATCGGGGCGCTGAGCTCGTCCTTCCAGCTCTGCATCTTGGCCATGGCCCCGAAGTGCTCGGCGCGCGCCTTGTCGCCCCGCTCCATCCAGGTCCGCGAAAGCGTGGCGATGGCCAGGGGGTCGGTCTTGCGAAGCGAATGGGCGCGCTCGGCCGCCGCCAGGGCCTCGTCCAGGTGGCGCAGGCTCAGGTTTATCTCGGCGACCGCGTGCCAGGCCTCGAACGAGTCGGGGCACTGCGACGTCGCCCGGCCGAGCTTCTCCAGCGCGGCCGCGGGATCCCCCGTGACGTAATCGAATGTCGCCTCCTCGACCAGGGCCTGGAGCGCGTCCGGGCTCACTTCGCCGCGTCCACCGGGGCGGCCATGTCGGCCTCGATGAGTATCGAGACGGCCACCTCGTCGCCCAGCAGCTTGCCCAGCATCGCGGGGCCGGTGACGCCGAAATCCTGCCGGTTGAGCGTCGTCGTCGCCTCCCATCCCGAAAGGGTCGCGCCCTTCATTCCGGGCCCGAACCCGTCCAGGATCACCCTGAGGACGACCGGCTTCGTCGTCGCCTTGATCGTGAGGTCGCCGGTCACGTCAAACGTGACGTCGCCGGTCTTCTTCCACGACTTGCTCTTGAACGTGATCGTCGTGTACGTCGCCGCGTCGAAGAAGTCGGGCGTCTTCAGGTGCCCGTTGCGCTTGTCGTTGTCCGTGTCGACGCTGCCCACGTCGATGACGGCGCTGACCGAGCTGTTCTCCAGGTTGTCGCGGTCGACCGTGATCGTCCCGCTGAACTTGGTGAACCTGCCGGGCACCCTGCCCACCGCGTGGCGGACGCTGAACCCGACGGAGGAGTGGACGGGGTCGATCGTGTAGGTCTCGACGGCGGCGCCGGCAGCGGATGCCAGGCAGAATGCCGCGACGACGATGAGGAGTGTCTTGAATGGGTGCTTCATAGGGGATGTTTCAACGGGGAGGATACAGATGCCCGGGATTCGGCAAATTACAACCCAACAAGCCCCAATTAGACGATCAGCATCGCGTCGCCGTAACTGAGGAACCGGTAGCGCCTTGAGACGGCCTCGGCGTAGATCTCGAGCAACCAGTCAATCCCGTCGTACGAGCCCGGCGCCAGGAAGGCGGCCACGAGGCAGAGCAGGGTGGAGCGCGGCTGGTGGAAGTTTGTGAGGAGAGCGTCGACCCCCCGGAACTCCCTGGGCGGGGGGATGAACACCGCGGCCTCCGCCAGG
>DATNLY010000172.1:0-3394 GCA_035602635.1 Opitutaceae bacterium
TCGGGGGCGAGGTGATCCCCGTCTTCCCGGACGGGGTGCCGGCCTGGCTCGAGCGCGCCCACCGGCCCCTGGGCTTCCGGAGCGACCCCGGGCCGCTGCCGCCGGGCCAGGCGCCCATGGGCGCAAACTTCGCGTTCCCGAGGTGGGTCTTCGAAAGGCTCGGCAGCTTCGACACGACGCTCGACCGCCAGGGCGGGCGCCTCTTCGGCGGCGGCGACAGCGAGATGATACGGCGGGTCCGCGCCGCCGGGCTCGAGGCGTGGTTTGTGCCGGGCGCGCGGGCGCTGCACCAGATGTCGGCCGACCGCCTCACGCTGGGCTACGCCCTGCGCCACGCGTTCGACTCGGCCAGGTCCCGCGTCGTGGACCAGGTGCGCCTCCTGCGGGCGTCCGGCCGCTCCCCGCTCGGGTTCATGGCGTCGCGCGCCGCCGCCGCCGCGCTCAAGCTCGCCGGGTTCCTGGTGCTCGCCCTCCTCTGGGTCCTCGTCCTCCGGACCGGCGCCGCCAAGGCTGCGCTTGTGCGCGCATGGCGCTCATGCGGCTACCTCTATCAAATCGCTCGCTCTGCCGCGGGAAAAACCTGAGGCTCCCGCGCTGAGCCCCGCCATGGCGTCCAAACCCCCGGTATCCGTATTCATCCTCTCGCACAACGAGGAGCAGAAGATAGGCGCCGCCCTTGAAAGCGTGTCGTGGGCGTCCGAGATCGTCGTCATCGACTCCTTCAGCACGGACATGACGGCCGAGATCGCCGCCCGGCACGGGGCGCGCGTCGTCCAGATCAAGTTCAGGCGGTTCGGCGAGCTCCGCCAGGCGGGGATCGAGAACACATCGCAGCCGTGGATCTTCAGCCTCGACTGCGACGAGCGCTGCACGCCGCAGGCCCGGGACGAGATCCTGCGCATCGTCTCGGACCCGGCCGCCGCCGACGCCTACCAGGTCCCCAGGCAGAACATCCTCCTCGGCCGGCGCATCCGCCACGGCGGCTGGTATCCCGACTACCGCCAGCCCCAGCTCTTCAGGAGGGGCCGGATGAGCTACGCCGTGGAGGACGACGTGCACGAGGGATGGACGCTCGACGGACGCCTTGGGCGGATGGAGCACCCGATCATCCAGATCCCGTACAGCACGCTCGCCGAGGCCATCGGAAAGATGAACCGCTACACCACGCTCGGCGTGCCCAAGCAGGAGCGCGCCGGGAAGTCCGCAAGCTTCGTGAGGGCGCTCCTCCACGCCAAGTGGGCCTTCTTCAAGGCCTACTTCCTCCAGCTCGGGTTCCTCGACGGGGGGCCTGGCCTGGTCATAGCCGTCCTCAGGTTCGAGAACTCTTTCTACAAGCACGCGAAGCTGGCCGAGCACCAGCTCCCGCCCGCCGGGGAGGCCTAGTCGAGCGCGACACCCACGGCCTGCGCCGCGCGGATGAGCGCGTCGGCCATGTCCGAGGGGGTAACGGCGACCTCTATCCCGCACTCCCTGAAGATGGCGATCTTCGCCGCCGCGGTGTCCGCGGCCCCGCCGACAATGGCGCCGGCGTGCCCCATGCGGCGCCCGGCCGGCGCGGTCGCGCCGGCGATGAAGCCCGCGACCGGCTTCTTGCAGTGGGCCTTTATCCAGCGGGCGGCCTCGGCCTCGGCGTTGCCGCCTATCTCGCCGATCATCACGATCCCCCGGGTCTCGGGGTCGGCGCTGAACATCCGGATGATGTCGAGGTGCGAGGTCCCGTTGACCGGGTCGCCCCCGATCCCGACGCAGGTGGTCTGGCCGATTCCCCTGACCGTGAGCTGGTAGACCGCCTCGTAGGTGAGGGTGCCCGAGCGCGAGACGACGCCGACATGGCCCTTCCTGTGGATGTAGCCCGGGGCGATCCCTATGCGGCACCCGCCGCTCGAGAGCTCCCCCATCCCCGGCGTCACGATGCCCGGGCAGTTCGGGCCGAGGAGGCGGGTCCTTCCGCCGGCCATGGCGCGCTTGACGCGGACCATGTCGCGCACGGGGATCCCCTCCGTGATCGCGACGGCGAGGTCGAGCCCCGCGTCCGCGCATTCCAGGATCGCGTCCGCCGCGAACGGCGGCGGCACGAAGATAGCCGAGACCGACGCGCCCGTGGCGGCGGCGGCCTCCCTGACGGAGTTGAAGATCGGCACGCGGTGCGGGCCGTGCTCGAACACCTGGCCGCCCTTGCCAGGGGTGACGCCCGCGACGACCTTGGTCCCGTAGTCGAGCGAGAGCCTCGCGTGGCGGCCGCCGAAATCGCCCGTGATCCCCTGGACGAGGACCTTTGTCTGCGGCGTGACGAGGATTGCCATGGGGGTCCTGGGCGGGCCTACGCGGCGACCAGCCGCACGATCTTCTGCGCGGCGTCGGCCATCGAGTCGCCGGAGACGATCGTGAGGCCGGAGGCGGCGAGGGTCGCCTTGCCGGCGACGACGTTGTTGCCCTCGAGGCGCACGACGAGCGGCAGGCGCAGGCCCACCTCGCGGACCGCCTCGACGATCCCGGTCGCGATCACGTTGCAGTCCATGATCCCGCCGAAGATGTTCACGAAGATCCCCTTCACGTTGGGGTCGCCGACGATGATCTTGAACGCCGCGACGACCTGCTCCTTCGAGGCGCCGCCGCCGACGTCGAGGAAGTTGGCGGGGTTCCCGCCGAAGTGCTTGATGATGTCCATCGTGCTCATCGCCAGGCCGGCGCCGTTCACCAGGCACGCGATGGAGCCGTCGAGGGCGATGTAGCTGAGCGAGTGCTTCGAGGCCTCGATCTCCTTCGGGTCCTCCTCGTTCAGGTCGCGCAGGGCCACGATCTCCGGGTGGCGGAACAGCGCGTTGTCGTCAAAGGTGACCTTAGCGTCGAGCGCGAGCACCTCGCCCGAGGGGGTCGTGATCAGGGGGTTCACCTCGACCATCGAGGCGTCGGTCTCCAGGTACATCGCGAATAGCCCCCGGATGAGCTTGCCCGCGTTCTTCGCCTCCGCCCCGGAGAGGCCGAGCCCGAAGATGAGCTCGCGCACCTGGAAGTCGGCGAGCCCGTAGGCCGGGTCGACCAGGACCTTGAAGATCTTCCCCGGCGTCTCGCGCGCCACCTTCTCGATCTCCACGCCGCCCTCGGTCGAGGCGACGATGACGGGGCGCGACTCGGCGCGGTCGAGGAGCACGGCGAGGTAGTACTCCTTCTTTATGTCGCTCGCGGCCGTGAAGTAGACGGTCTGCACCTTGCGGCCGGCCGGCCCCGTCTGCGCGGTGACGAGCGTGTTGCCGAGCATCCTTGCCGCTGCCTCCAGCGCCTCCGCCCTTGTCTTGCAGAACTTGACGCCGCCCTTGTACCCGTCGGTGAACGCGCCCTTTCCGCGCCCCCCGGCGTGGATCTGGGACTTCACCATGACCGGGCCATCGGGAAG
>DATNLY010000180.1:0-2483 GCA_035602635.1 Opitutaceae bacterium
TGAAACCGCCAGGACCTCCCTGATCGACGGGAGCGTCACCGTGAGGAACTGCATCCAGGCCGAGGCCCCGTCGATCTCCGCGGCCTCGTAAAGCTGGGGATCGATCCCCTCCATCGCGGCCAGGTAGAGGACGAGGTTGAACCCGCACGCCATCCAGACGTAGATCGGGATCAGCGCAGCGTAGAGGTGGTCCTCCGAGAGCCACGGATAGTCTGCAAAGGACTGGAGCCAGCCGCAGTGAAGGAGGTTCCCGAGGCCGACCAGCCACGCGTTCACGAGGCCCCCGTGCGGCTGGTAGGCGCTCAGCCAGATCAGCGCCGCGGCTATGCCGCCGAGCATGTTGGGAAACAGGAGGATCGCGCGGAAGGCGCCTGCGCCCCAGACGCCCCGGTGAATCAGCACCGCGAAGAGAAGGGACAGGGGCACCACCACCAGTGTGGGCACCACCATCAGGTACAGGTTGTTACCGAGGGCGGACCAGAGGGCGTCGCTCTCGAAGACAAGCGACTTGAAGTTATAGAGTCCCGCCCAGGTCCTCGCCCCGATCCCGTCCCAGCGGCTGAACGCCCAGACGAACGCGACGAGCGCCGGCGCGAGGGCAAGCGCGGCATAGAGCGCGAGGGACGGGCCGACAAAACACGCGGCCATGCCCGCCCGGAGCCGCCCGAAGCCTGCGCCGTCCCCATCCCGAGCAGCAGCCCTGGCCGCCGCGGCGCCGAGGAACGGCCTGAGCCCGTCGCGGAAAAGCCACGCGGCAAGCGCGGCGAACCCGAAGACCAGCGCCGTTCCCGCGACCGGATGGCGAAAGTCGACATGGTCCGGCTCGGCGATCCGCGCGCGGTCGTCCGCGGCCGCCGCCTCGAGTCTTCGCGCAAACTCCCCCGGTTCGACCTGGCCCACCATGAGGCGGCGCGTCTCGTCGACAAGCGCCTGCCGCACGGCCGGGGGCTGCAGCATGGTCTGCGGCATGTTGAATGAATCCCCCGCCCCCGCGATCAAGGCCGCCGTCTCGCGCATCCGCGGCGAGTACGCCGAGCCGGGCACCCCGCGCACCGCGACAGGCGCGTCGGTCTCCCGGACGAACGCCTCGGCCCTGGGACCCGACGTCAGGAACCTGAGGAAGTCCACGGTGAGGCGCTCGCGGGCCGCGTCGCCCGTGTTGAACACAAAGAAGCAGTCGCTTCCCGTCTGGATCGTGGACGGGTTGGCGATCCCGTCCGCAAAGACCGGGAAGTTCATCGTTCCGACATCGAGGCCCTCCGGGATCTTCCCCTTCATCTCGTTGAAGAACCACGAGCCCGACACGGTCATCGCCGCCCTGCCCTCGAGGAAAACGAGCTCCGCCCCGGGCGCCGTCTCGCCCTCCCACCCCGCCTGGGCGTCCTCGCGCATGACCCGCCTCAGGAGCTGGGCGCTCCGCACGACACCCGGATCCTCCCACGCCCCGGGGGAGAGGTCTCCCATCGCCTTCCAGCCCGCCGGGCCACCGATGCTGTGGTAGGCCGCGCGGAAGAACGCCGCGGGATAGAGCCAGCGCGTCCCCGGGACGCTGACGGGCTCCAGGCCCGCCGCGCGGATCCTGTCGCACAGGGCGAAGAATTCATCCCAGGTGCGCGGCACGGCCCAGCCATGCTCCCTGAAAAGCCCCCGGTTGTAGAAGATGCTCCAGCATGAATAGCTGAACGGGAGCCCGTAGACCCCGCCGTCCACGCGCCACGAGTCGAGCGAGCCTGGCTGGAACGTGCCCTCCCAGCGGCCGTCGCGCTCCCAGTCGGGCCCCGCGAGGTAGGGGCGCAGGTCGACCAGCTTTCCCGCGCGGATGAGCGCCGGCCAGAGGACATAGGGCACCCACGCCGCGTCGGGCAGGTGACCGTCTATGATCCGGATCCTCACCTGGTCCTGGATCCTCGGATTGCCGTACACGTGGACGCGGACCCCCGGCCGGAGCGCCTCGAACTGGCGTGCGGTCTCCTCGTAGAACGAGATCCCGTAGCCCCCCGTGAACACGGGGATGTCGAGCTCAACGGGAGCCCCGCCGCGAGCCGGCAGCGCCGCAAGCAGGCCAGCCACGCAGGCGATCGTCCGCGGCGTCACGGGCGGAATCCGGCCCTCCCGAGCGCCCGGCGAAGCTCCGCAATGTGGCGCCTGTCGCGCGTCTCGACGGTGCAGACCACCCGGGTCGCGCTCACGTCGGGGCCGCTGAACGCGCGGTCATGGGTCACCTGGTTGATGCTCGCCCCGCACTCCGCGATGACCCTGCAGAGCCCCGCGAGCCCGCCGGGCCTGTCGCTGATCTCGACCGTGAAGCGCGCAAGCCTCCCGTCGTGGACGAGCCCCTTCTCTATCACGCGGCCCAGTATGATGGGGTCGATGTTCCCACCGCACACCACAAGCGCGACCCGCTTGCCGCGAAGGCCGGGGACCCGCCCCGATATCATGGCGGCGAGCGGGGTGGCCGCCGCCCCCTCGACCACGGTCTTCTC
>DATNLY010000183.1:0-4943 GCA_035602635.1 Opitutaceae bacterium
ACCATGCCATCGCCTCCTTCGCCCTCGCCGCGGGGTTCGCGGTCTTTGTCGCCTGGCCGAGCGCCTCCACAAGGTGCAGCCCCTTCGTCCCCTTCCGGAACGGAAGGAGCTCGGTCAGCGTTGCCTCGTCAATGTGGGACAACGCGTTCAGCAGCTTCCTGAAATCCCCCCCGATGATGACGTTCTGCGACATTCCCTGGGCGAAGACCGCGAACTCGCCCAGCGTCTTCAGGCCCTCGAGCTTGCAGAACTCGACCGTGTCGCTGCCGAGGGCCGTCAGCGAGATGGGAAAGCTCGCCGCGATGCCCGCCCGCGCCATGTTCTTCAGCAGCGGGTTGTCGCGCGCCGAGGCCGCCTCGGTCTGCTCGACCATGTCGCCGAACGGGCTGTCGAACGCGAGCGTCTCCTTGAGGATCGTGATGAGGTGGTCCAGCTTGTCCGCGGTCTGCCCCTTGAGCGCGAGGAGCTCGAGGGCCTCGTCGTAGGTCATGTCGATGTAAAGTGCCGGCGTCTCATCCTTTGTCTTGATGGGCCACGGGTCGCCGTCGAGATTCTGGGCAAGGCTCGAAATCTGGGTGTCGACCATGATCGAGGTCGCAAAGGCCGTGCGCACATCGTTCCAGTCCTTCTCGTTGTATTTCGGTTCGGGCATTTTTACTCCTGCTAGGCGTTGGGTTCGTGCTGGATCAGTTCGGTCGCCAGCTTCCGGTAGTCGTTCGTCACCGAGTCCTCGGAGTCCGACGTGTCGGCTCCCACGAGGATGACGGGCAGGCCGAGAGCAACGGAGCGGCGCACGACCATTGCGTCGCGGATCTGTGTCGTGAAAATCTTGGCATTTGGGGCCGCGCGCTTCGCCGCGCGGAATTGGTTCAACCGCAGCTGCATTCTCATCTTCGGGACCTCGATGTCCACTCCCGTTCTAATCGAGTTGAAGATGATCCCCTGGGCCTGCGCGGGGGGCCCCATGGAGGCCTTGCGGAAGCTTCCCGAGAGCGCGTGGAACTTCTGGAGCTTGTCGACCAGGAGCGTGAAGCCGATCAGGCTGAGCGCGTCGGGATTCGAGGGGACGTACAGCTCGTTGGAGGTGAACACTCCGCACTGGGAGGCCCGTAGGATGTTCGGCGGGCAGTCAAAGAGGATGAAGTCGTAGTTGGGCTCCACCGCCGCGACCTGCTCGCAAAACACGACGTAGGCCGGCCTCTTGGGGTCGCCGACGTACTCAGCCTCCAGGTCGGTCAGGTTGAACGTCGTCGGCACCAGGTCGAGCCCGGGAAGCAGCTTCTCGCCCGCCTTTCCCTCCACCACGTCCTTGATGATGATGTCCTTCACGTGCGTCTTGCCCGGGTCGAAAATCGAATAGATCGAGCCCTCGCCGGTGGAATTGATCTTGTTCCAGCGGTCGAGCTTCAGCAGCCAGATGCTCGCGTTCGACTGCGTGTCGAGGTCGAAGAGCAGCACGCGCTTGCCCGACTTCGCGAGGGCCGCGGCGGTGTTCACAATGAGGGACGTCTTTCCGACGCCGCCCTTGTAGTTGATGAAGCATATTTTGCGCGCCATGAGTGGGTGCCGAGTATATCCGTGTTAAGGGAACAATGTGCGGCCTCACCCGACAAGCCGCGAGTTAAAAACGCCCCGGGAGGCCCGCCCCGGGGCCTGCGCCGGCGCTAGCCGCCCGCCGACCACTTGAAGACCAGGGTCGTCAGTGGAGGCAGGGTTATTTCGATCGATTGCGAGAACCCGTCGCGGGGGTCGTCCGTGGCGGTCCTGCCGCCGTCGTTCCCGAGGCCCGAGCCCCCGTAGTACTCGCTGTTGGAGTTGATCACCTCGCGCCACCTGCCCCGGCGGGGAACCCCCACCTTGCGCTGGCGCGTCACGCCGCCAAAGTGCCCGACGACAAGAAAAAGCGTCTCCTCCCCTGCATCCGCCCGCAGGTAGGCGATGAGGTTTGCGTCCGCGTCAGTGCAGCTTATCCAGCGGAATGCGCGCGGGTTGAAGTCGTTGGCGCCGAGCGCGGGCTCGGAGCGGTAGAGGCGGTTCAGGTCCCCCACGAGGCGCCTGACCCCCTCGTGATCCATGTACTGGCACAGGTGCCAGTCCAGGCTGGCCGCGTGGTTCCACTCCTGGGACTGCGCGAACTCGCTGCCCATGAACAGCAACTTCTTGCCGGGATAGGCCCACATGTGCGCGTAGAGCGCGCGCAGGTTCGCGGCCTTCTCCGGTATGTGCCACGCGCCCATCTTGAAGAGCATCGAGGCCTTCCCGTGCACGACCTCGTCATGGGAGAAGACGGTCACGAAGCGCTCCGCGTACTGGTACAGCATGCCGAACGTCAGGTCGTTCTGGTGCCAGCGCCGGTAGATCGGCTCCTTGGAGAAGTACCTGAGGGTGTCGTGCATCCAGCCCAGGTTCCACTTGTAGTCGAACCCGAGCCCGCCCTCGGACGTCGCGCGGGTGACCCCGGAGAACGACGTGCTCTCCTCGGCGATCATCAGGGCTCCCGGAAAGTAGTGGTGCACGAGGTCGTTCACGCAGCGCAGGAAGCCGATCGCCTCGATGTTCTCGCGCCCGCCGTACCGATTCGGAACCCACTCGCCCGCCCCCCTCGAATAGTCCAGGTAGAGCATGGAGGCGACCGCGTCGACGCGCAGGCCGTCCACGTGGTAGCGGTCGATCCAGGCCAGCGCGTTCGCCACCAGGAAGCAGCGCACCTCGTTGCGGCCGTAGTTGAAGATGAGCGTGCCCCAGTCCATGTGGGCGCCCTGCCGGGGGTCGGCGTGCTCGTAGAGGTGGGTGCCGTCGAACTCGGCGAGCGCAAACTCGTCGCGCGGGAAGTGCGCCGGCACCCAGTCGAGGATGACCCCGATGCCCCGCTGGTGCAGGTGGTCGACGAACCAGGCGAAGTCGTCCGGCGACCCGTACCGGTGGGTCGGTGCGAAGAACCCCGTGACCTGGTACCCCCAGGAGCCCTCGAACGGGTGCTCCGCGATGGGCATGACCTCGACGTGGGTGAAGCCCATCTCATTCGCGTAGTCGGCGAGCTGCGGGGCGATCTCGCGGTAGGTGAGCGCCCTGTTGCCCTCGCCGGGATTGCGCCGCCACGAGCCCAGGTGCACCTCATAGACCGAGACCGGCCGGTCGAGGGCGCCCGCCTGCGAGCGGCGGCGCTCGGTCCATGCGCCGTCCCCCCAGGCGCGGGCGCCCACCGTGCAGACGATTGCCGCGTTGCCTGGCGGCCCCTCGAAGCGGGTGCCGTAGGGATCGGTCTTCACGCGCAGGCCTCCGCGCTTGTCGCGGACCTCGAACTTGTAGAGGAACCCCTCCTCCAGGCCCGGTATGAAGATCTCCCAGACACCGGAGGCCCCCAGGCTTCGCATCGGGTGGTACCTCCCGTCCCAGCCGTTGAAGTCGCCGATGACCGAGACCCTGGTCGCGGCGGGCGCCCAGACCGCGAAGGCCACGCCGGCCACCCCGCCAAGGTCCCGGACATGCGAGCCGAGCTTCTCATAGATCCTGTGCTCGTTGCCCTCGTTGAAAAGGTAGAGGTCCTGGGCCCCCAGGGTGGGAAGGAAGCAGTAGGGGTCGCGCAACCGGCGGACGCGCCCGTCCGCGGAGGTGGCGACGAGCTCGTAGGCGCAAATGTCGGCCTGCCCGGGGACGAACACCTCGAACAGGCCCTCGTCCGCGATGCGCTTCATCGGCACCACCCTGGCGGAATCGCCCGGCTCCAGGGCGACCGCGCAGGCCGCGGCGTCCCGAAGGAACGCCCTCACCACGACGCCGCGCGTGCGCCGAAGGGTGCAGCGGTGCATCCCGAGCACGGCGTGGGGGGAGCCGTGGCGGGCGTGCAGGATGGCCTCGAACTCAGCCTTGGGAAGGATCACTGAACGGGTTTCTGCCAAACCGCCATTCTGGGGGGCGCGCCAGCGGCGCGCCACACCAAAGGCAGGGGGCGTCAGCCGGTGTTCTTGAGGCCCCCGCTGATCCCGTTGATCGTGAGCTCGATCACCGCGCGGACGGCGTCGAGCTCCCGCGCGTCGAGCTGCCCGGGGTCGCGCAGGCGGCGAATCATCTCGACCTGGATGTAATTGAGCGGATCGATGTACGGGTTGCGCAGCTCGACCGACCGGAGAAGGACGGGCTCGCGCGCCAGGAGCCGGCGCTGCCCCGTGACGGCGAGGATGGCCCGCTCCGTCCGCTCGAACTCGGCGCCCAGCACCCCGAGAATGCGGCGCCGGATCTTCGGGTCCTCGACCAGGCCCGCATAGAGCGACGCGATCCCCATGTCGGCCTTGCGCATGGTAAGCTGGGCGTTCTCCACCAGCGTCTGGAAGAACGGCCAGCCCGCGTGCATCTCCCGGAGCCGCTCCCTGCCCTTCGGCCCGCGGCGCAGCATCGGCTGGAGCGCGCTCCCGAGCCCGAACCACCCCGGGAAGTTGAAGCGGCTCTGCATCCAGGAGAACACCCACGGGATGGCGCGCAGGTCCGAGACGCTCTGGGTGGCCCTCCTGTAGGTCGGGCGCGAGCCGAGCTTCAGGTTGCTTATCTCGTCAATCGGCGTGGCCTGCCTCCAGAAGACCAGGAACTCGGGGTCGTCGTGGACCAGGGCCCGGTAGGCCTCGAAGCCGGCGCCGCTCATCTCCTCCATGGCCTCGCGCCACTCCTGGGGCGTGGAAGCCTCGTCTCCCGCCGCGCGGATCCCGAGCATGACGCCGTAGGCCATCTGCTCGAGTATCCGGTGCGCAAGGTCCGGGTCGTGGTAGCGGGTGGACAGCACCTCGCCCTGCTCGGTCACGCGGATCGCCCCGTCGCGCAACCCGGCGGGCTGGGCAAGGATGGCCTTCGCGGCCGGGCCGCCCCCGCGGGCGATGCTGCCGCCGCGCCCGTGGAAGAGCGTCACGGCGACGCCGGCGCCGCGGCATACCCGGGAGATCGACTCCTGCGCC
>DATNLY010000188.1:0-2117 GCA_035602635.1 Opitutaceae bacterium
AGGGTGGGTGAGAAGGGCTTCCTGTTCGCGGAGATCGACGTCGGCGGAAGGATCGTCCCCCTCGTCAACCTGCACTTCCACTTTGGCTCAAGGCGCAGGCGCCTCCTCCAGCTGGACCTGCTGGTGGCTTGGCTCAGGGAAAAGGAGAAGGAGCGGGGCCGGATCTGGGCCGTGCCGCCGATCGTGTGCGGCGACTTCAACAACCCGGACACCCGCGACGACGCCACCGCGGCCATGCTGAGACACCTCGGGGACTACGGCGAATATTCGCTCCATCCGCTGACGGGCCTGACGTTTCCGTCCCCGCTGCCGCGCCGCGCACTCGACTTCATCTTCGTCCCTCCCGGCTGCAAGGCGGTGCACAGCGAGGTTGTCCGCTCGTTCCTGTCCGACCACCGGCCGGTCATGGTCGAGTTTTCGGTGGCGTGACGGGGCGAATTGCCTTTGATCGACATTCCCCATGTCCCGGATCAAGGAAGCCTTCGCTCGCGCCCGCGCGCAGAACCGCGCGGCGTTCATCGCCTACCTTTGCGCGGGCGACCCGGATTTTGAGACCTCGCTCTGCGCCTGCCGGGCCGTGGTCGAGTCCGGGGCCGACATCCTCGAATTGGGAGTTCCGTTTTCCGACCCGCTGGCCGACGGCCTCACCAACCAGCTCGCGGCGCAGCGGGCGCTCGAGGCCGGCATGACGTCGGCCAGGGTGTTCGAGCTCGTGAGGCGCATTCGCGAGTCGAGCGAGGTGCCGATAGTCTTCTACACCTACTACAACCTCGTGTTCTCCAACGGCGTCGACGCCTACGTCCGCGCGGCGCGCGCGGCCGGGGTCGACGGGATGCTCACGCTGGACCTGCCCCCCGAGGAGGCCCAGGAGGTGGCCGCCGCGTCCCGGGCCCACGGGCTGGACACGGTCTGCATCGTCGCCCCCACGACCCCCGATTCCAGGCTCCCCATGATCGCGGCGGCGGCGACCGGTTTCATCTACTACGTTTCACGCGAGGGCGTCACGGGCGTCCGCGAGAAGCTTGCGGGCGGAATCCCGGAGGCGCTCGCGCGGATCCGCCTCCACACGAAGCTGCCCGTGGCCGTCGGTTTCGGGATCTCGACGCGGGCGCAGGTGGCGCAGGTGGCGGCCCACGCGGATGGGGTCGTCGTGGGCAGCGCCCTCGTCAACATCGTCCGCGAAGGCCTAGGTTCCCCCGCCGGGATCGCCGCGGCACTGGGGCGGAGCGTCTCGGACCTGGCCGCGGGGACCCAAAGAAAATGACCCGGGTGCTCCTGATTGACGACGACCGTCTCCAGGCCCGGCTTCTCCAGGCCCACTTCAAGAATTTCAGGCGCGGGGCCTACACCCTTGACTGGTCCGAGACCTATGAGGACGGCCTCGCCCGGCTGCTGACCGGGGGCTTCGACGCGTGCCTCCTCGACTTCCGGCTGGGGGAGAGGGACGGGCTCCAGCTTATCCGCGAGGCCGCCGTGAAGGGCTGCCGGACGCCCATCGTCTTCCTGACGGCGGAGGCGTCCGAGAACGTCGACATCCAGGCGATGGAGGCGGGGGCCCTGGACTACCTGGTGAAGGGCGAGATCAACCCGCGCTCGCTCGAGCGCTCGCTGCGCTACGCCCTCAAGCTCGGCGAGTCCCTCGAGGCGCTGCGAAGGCTCGCGACCCATGACGAGCTGACCGGGCTTCTCAACCGCCGCGAATACGACCGGATCCTGTCCGAGGAGGAGGACCGCGCCCGGCGCTTTGGCCAGCCTCTGTCGCTCGTGGTGATCGACATCGACCTGTTCAAGTCGATCAACGACCTTCACGGGCACGCGGCGGGTGACGCCGTGCTGAGGGAAGTGGCGGCGCGGATCGCCGACTCGATCCGCACGGTCGACCGGGCCGCGCGCATCGGGGGCGAGGAGTTTGCGCTGATCCTCGTCCAGACGGACGGCGCGTCTGCCTTCGAGGTGGCCAAGAGGACGATCGCGTCGGTGGCGAAGAGCCCCGTGGCGGCGGGCGCCCTTGCCATCGCCGTTACCGCCAGCGCCGGGGTGGCGGTGCTCCCCGCGGACGGCAGGACGGCCGGCGATCTCTTTGAGGCGGCCGACAAGGCGCTCTACGCGGCCAAGAA
>DATNLY010000193.1:0-8907 GCA_035602635.1 Opitutaceae bacterium
CCTGTGGTCCCTCATGAACTTCAGGAGCTCGCGCCGGCCGCCCGCCTCCCGCTGGCGTTGAAGGCTCTCTGGCGTCGCCCACTTCGCCGAGAGGAGCTCGGCGCCGGCAAGAGAGGTCGCGCCCAGCACAATGTCCCCGCAAGCGAAGGTGTCCTTTTTCCCATCAAGAAAATAGACCTGATCCACCCCGCCCCAAGTGCCGAGTATGCTGCAGAAGCGGCGAACCAGCGTGCAGTGGTCAAATTCGTCCCTGCCGGCCGCGAGTATGGCCGTCCGAATCGCCTCGGCGTCGCGGTCGCCGCCCATCTGCGCCGCGCTCAGAATCCGGCGGTTAAACTGGTTGAAGACGACGGTTATCAGCGCCGCGCAGGCGATGACAACAAGAGTGCGCGGCACGACAAGGGGATCGACATTCAAGGCGAGTCCGATGAGGGCCGCGACAATGCCGATCGACAGCGCGATCTGGATTCCGGAGCGGATAAAATCGCGCGCGTCAAAGATCTTCTGGGTCGTGATTCCCCAGGCCGTGAAGGAATAGAAGACCACGATCACCATCGGGGCGTAGTGCGAGGGGGCCAGAATCCCGAAAAACGGTCCGACGGACAACAGGGTCACTCCGACTATCCCCGCGGCGGTCCCCCCGAACACAAGCGTCTGAAGCTCGATCTTCTGAATGCCTGAGCGCGTTCGCAGCTCAAAGATCGTCTGCGCCAGAAGAATCAGGTAGCTGGCCCCAATCACCACCCCGTAGATGACCCATCCGACTCCGCGCAGGTGGTGCTCCCGGGTCGACTCAGCCGGTATGAAGGAATGGGTAAAGCAGAGCGAGGCGATGAGCACAGCGGCCACAAGCCAGGCCCATCCTCTGCGAACACTCTGCCATCCGAAATTCGCCCCCTTTGCACAATCCTTGATGATCCAGAGCAGGAACGGAATAAAGGCCGCGGTTGCGTTGCTGATTCGAATCCAAAGCTCCGGGTAGTCGTTCGCCGGGCTTGAGAGCCAACTTAGGCAAAGAAGCCACGCGCCAACGTTCATGGACGCAAAGAAGAAGGCTTGGTTGATTCCGCGCTTCGGGTTTGCGTAGACGACGCCACATCCAGCGCCAACACTAACAATGAGCGCGGCTAAATTGAGAACGTTCATGCGCGAAGGAGGGCCATGGATGCGTTGGTGCCGCACAACCCGTGGGCGTTCACGAGGGCGACCGAGCAGCCAATGTCACGGGCGCATGCGCTGAGGTTCAACGGGCATTCGGGGTCGGGAGTCTCCCAATTGACCGTTGGGGGAATGCGCCCCGTATGCAGGGAGAGCGCCGCGCTTGCCACCTGGATGCTTCCCGCGGCGCCCAGCGGATTGCCAATGGCTCCCTTCAGCGAAACGGCAGGGATCCTGGAAATGCGCTCCCCAAAGAACTTGCAAAGGCAGGCAGCCTCAACGGCGTCGATCTCGGAGTGCCCCGGGCCCCACGCATTGATGAGGTCCACGGAAGCGGCCCGGCATCCGGAGTTGGCGAGCGCCATCTTCATTGTCGCAGCCAGCCCATTGCCGGAACTCCCAGCCTCGTCATTCCCATATGCGTATCCCCCCACCCAAGCGTAGGCCGGGCGCGGACTGTCCTCCCCCTCCAGGATTAGCACGCAGGCCCCCTCCCCGATCACGCCCGTGTTTCGCCAAAGGTCGAAGGGGCGGCCCATCTCCGTCGGCTTCCTCGCATTGCGCGGGGAGAGCTTTGCGAGGCCGAGCTCGAGCATAGGCTGGTTGAAGACCGGAGCCTCAGTTCCGCAACAGAATGCCATATCAGCTTGGCCGCTGGCGATCATCTCGGCTCCGTGGCCGATTGAATCAAGGCCAGAGCAGCAGGCGCTTTGAAGTGCCAGGGTTCGGCACTTTGTGTTCAGCAACCTTGCGATCGCGCTCGCGATTGCGCTCGGCGCGGCATCATAAATCGTCGCCAGTACCGCGTGCCTTGGTCCCTTAGTGGCGACTCCGGCGATCGTCCGATAGGTGAGCTCCGGATCTGGGAGTGAACTCCCGTTCACAACGACGGGATTGATGCCGTTCAGGTCCTCGGATGTGATTCCGGCGTCCTTCAGGGCCAGGACGGCGGCAGCGATGGCAAACTGGGTCTGTCTGGGGATTCTCTTGGGGTTGCCCGCATCGCTCGCCCACTCGCTCAGCTTGAAGTCGTGGATCTCCGCCGCGACAAACGCGCCGCCCCTCGGATCAAACCGGGTGACCTCACGGACCCGGCTTACGGATTCATTGATTCCCTGGAAGAAGCTCTCGCGCCCGATCCCGGCGGGCGTGACGGGACCTATCCCCGTGATCTTTACGCGTCGGCGCATCGGGATTCGTACCTTCCTGGGGCAATCAGCCCAAGCGGGTCGAATGCAGCCTTCAGGCGGCGAACGACCCCCTCGGCGCCGGGCGCGGCGGGTGTGTTGATGTCCAACCGGTACTGCGGGAGACCGGCCGAGCGAAGATTGCCGATGATGCCCGCGTTGGCGCGGTGGACATCCGCGGCCTCGCTGTCGTCAAAGTGGAGCGTGTAGATCGTCAGCATGCACGCGCTGTCGACCAGGATCCATGTGAAGGCGCAGTCGCTCCAGTGCTCCTTCACGATTCCCATCGCCCTGCCCCCCTCCGCCCAGTCGAGCGAGGACACGGCGTTCCCATAGATGGCGCCGCGCCCCGCCAGGTCCGGGTCGCCTCCGCCGTAACCCTCAAGGGCCGTCAGTCCGGCGTCGCTCGGCACTCCCCAGGTGAGGGCGAGGATGGGCCGCATCGCCCGTATCCTGTCGGCCAGGTGGCGCGCCCCCACGCGCGCCAGCCACGTCGCGGCAAAGTCCAGCTTTGAGGCGTTCACCCGCTGGAGCTTCACCCCTGGCGCCGCGATAGCCTTGAGCTCCTCCCACGCGGCATCGACGACCATGCGCCGCCCATGCAGGGGGACCAGGCCGCTGTACGTGCCATTCTCCGGAAAGCACCGCGCAACCTCCTTCGGCGTCGGGTCACGGCCCCACAGCGAACGCAGAAGGCCGAAACCCACGCGCCTAATGCGGCCGGGCTCGGCGATGTGGGTCGGACGGGTGACAAGGTGCTGCTCGTAGGCCCGCTTCAGCGTGGCTATCATTGCCTCCAAGGGACCCTGGAGGATGACCGCGTCCTCGGCCTGCTGGCGGACCCTCAGGCGAAGGCGCGCTCCCACCACAATCCCCAGGTTGCTCTGGAAGAAGAGCTCATCCGTTGAAAATCCGGCCGGCTGCTGGCGCGACCTGTGGTTGCGTCCCGGCCTGGGACCCACGGAGGATCCATCGGCCAGCAGCGCCTCGATCGCATAGACGTCATTGTCCTTCTCCCCGCCATAACCCATCCCGCGGTCGAGGGCATTGCCGAGCACGCTCGTGTCGTTGCCCGCCCCCGTCACGTTGAACGCAAGGTCGGGGGCGTGCGCGCGCAGATACTCGTGCAACTCGGCCTGGGTCACGCCGGGCTCGATCCGGACGCTGAGCGAGTCCCTGTCCAGGTCGCCGATCGCGTCCAGGCCGCCCAGGTCGAGGACGATCGAGCCGTCCTGAAACGGGACGTGGGAGCCGTAGCCCCAGTTGCGGCCCCGGCTGATGGGGAAAAGCGGGGTCCTGTTGCGGACGGCCTCCCGCAGCACGTCGCCGACGTCGGCAATCGTCGGGGGCCTCAGCCTCCAGGGTATCCTGCGTTCAGTTCGACAAAGGGTCCTGGTTTCAGGCGAGCGCTCGGCCCAGGATCCGAATCGCGCGGGCCAGTCGCATCCGGCGTCCTCGGTCAATGTGGGGTTGCCCATGCCCGGGGTAGGATGAATGGGCGGGTCATTTCTTGGCTGCTGCCGGAAACGTAAGCCGAACCGTCGTCCCAGCGCCGAGCCGCGACTCGAGGGCAAACACGCCCCCATGGGACGAAGTGAGGTGCCGGCAGATGCTCAGGCCCAGCCCCGTGCCGTTTTCCTTGCTCGTGAATCCGCCGTGCATGACCAGGCGAACCCGGTCCTCGTCCATGCCCGGGCCGTCGTCGGAGATGGCCACGATGACGCTGCCGTCCTCGACCCTGAAATCCGCGGTCACCTTCGTCGCCCCCTCCTCGATCGAGTTCTTGAAGAGGTTCTGGAACACGCGCATGAGCTCGTACTTGGAGCCCAGTATCCACGCCTCGGGCGGACCCTTGATCTGCACCGCTGGATTGGCGAAGAAGATCACCTGCTTAACCTCGGTGGCCACCCCCACGAGGTCGAGCAGCGCGAGCCCGGTCGACTTCTTGGAGGCAAGGCGCCAGTTCTCCGAAAGGTGGTGGCAATACTCCGCGGCCTTCTCGACGACGACCGCGTATTCCGCCATCCTCTTGCCAAGCTCAGGGTTCTGCAGCGCGAGCTTCTGCGCCTCCTCGATCATCAGCGACGAGTAGCCGATCACCACCGTGAGCGGGTTGTTGAGGTCGTGCACGAGCTCGACCGACGCCCGGGCCTGCCAGATCTGCGGCTGGTTGGACTCAATCTCGGCCTTCAGGGCGCCATTGAGCGCGACCGCGTCGCTCGTGATCTTCGCCTGGTGGCGCCTGAGCTGGGCGGCCTCCGCCTGGCTGCGCACCGCGTCCACGAGCTCGGTCACGTCGGGCGGTTTGCGCATGTACTGGTTGGCGCCCCCGACCATCGCCTGCTGCGCCGTCGAGAGGGTCCCGTACCCGGTCAGAATTATGACCGAAACATAGGGGTCTATCTTGCGCAGCTCCTCGAGCGCCCTTATGCCGTCCATCTCCGGCATCCGGATGTCGAGCACCACCACATGGAAATGCTGGTCCTTAATCTTCTTGAGAGCCTCGGCCGCGCGCTCCGCCGTCTCGACGGAGAACGCGGAGCCGAGCGTGTAGGCGATCGACTCGCGGGGGCCGTACTCGTCGTCGACAACGAGCACTCGCGGGGCCTTTTCGGCACCGTCTTGGCCAAGGGATGGGTCGGTCACCTTCAAGCCGGAATTCCCCCCTTCAAACAAGGCTGGAACATGAACTGTGTTTGCAGGTCGGGCGCTCCGCTGTCAAACATCCTTGCGTGACGGTAAAGGCACCAGATGCGAATCACTTAAAGAGGTGAAATAATGCCCAACGACTCAAATTCCATTGGCAATAACCCAAGGAGCCGCACCGGACCCTGGATTGCGATCGGGGCGGGCGCCGGAACCTGGCTAGGGTCGGCCCTACGCAGGCCCGAGTGGATCGCCTTCGGAGCGGCCCTGGGGACCGCCATGGGTGCGTTGACCGGCAAGCCCGACTCGAAGTAGCCCACCCTCCGCTTGAACACCGCCCTTCTCTCAATTGCCACATTTGCCGCGGGCGCCGCCCTCGCCTGGCTCTTCATGTGGGGCCGCAGGGCAGCGCTCTCGGAGCGCCTTCGGGCCGGCGAGGCCGAGAACGCGCGGCTTGGCGCCGAGCTGGCCGCAGAGCGCGCGGCGAGGGCCTCCCTGGCGGCCGCCGAGTCGCGCCTCGGGGCCGAGCTCTCGGCGGTCCGCGCCGGGGCCGAGGCTAGGGTCGCCGACCTCATGGCCGCCCATGAGAGGCTGAAGGCGGAGTTCGCCGAGCTCTCCGCCGCGGCCCTCCGCGCGAACCGTGAGGACTTCCTCAGGCTCGCCGAGCAGTCCTTCGCGCAGCTCCATGAGAAGTCGGCCGGGGACCTCACCGTCCGCCAGCAGGCGATCGATTCGCTCGTAAAGCCGCTGCGAGAGTCCCTGGAGAAGGTGGACGTCAAGATCGGGGAGCTCGAGCAACGGCGCGAGCGCGCCTACGGCGAGCTCGGCCAGCAGCTGGCCGCGCTCAGCACGGCCCAGCTGCGGATGCACGAGGAGACGAGCAAGCTTTCCTCGGCCCTGAGCACCACGCGGGCCGCCGGGACCTGGGGGGAGGTCCAGCTGCGGCGCGTCGTCGAGCTGGCCGGGATGATCGAGCACTGCGATTTCGACGTCCAAGTAAGCGAGTCTGGCGAGGGCGCCATCGTGCGGGCCGACATGGTGGTCTCGCTGCCGGGCGGCCAGCTCATCGTCGTCGACGCCAAGGCACCGACGGAGTCCTACCGGGAGGCCGCCGCCGAGGCGGATCCCGCGCGCAGGCTCGCCAAGCTCAGGGAGCACGCGGCAAGGGTCCGAGGCCACGTTGAAAGCCTGGCGGACCGGAAATACTGGGCGAAGTTCAAGCCCACCCCGGAGTACGTGGTCCTCTTCATGCCGGGCGACTCCTTCCTCGCGGCGGCCCTGGAGGCCGACCCCTCCATCATGGACAGGGCCATCGACCGCAGGGTCCTTCTCGCGACCCCGATGACGCTCGTCGCCCTCCTCAAGGCCGCGGCCTACGGCTGGAGGCAGGAGGCCGTCAACCGCAGCGCGGAGGAGGTTAGCAAGCTCGGCCGCGAGCTCTACGACCGGATGGCGACCTTCGCAGACCACCTGGGCAACACTGGGCGCGGCCTCGCCACCGCCGTCGCGTCCTTCAACAAGGCCGTCGGCTCGTTCGAGCAGCATCTTCTCCCCGGGGCCCGCAAGTTCACGGAGCTTGGTGCCAGGGGGAACAAGGAGCTCGGGGGGCCGGAGAGGATCGACGTCGAGGTGCGGGAAGTCGCAAAGAGGAGCTGACGCGCCCGCATGCACGTGACCGGCCTCCACATCCACCCTGTGAAGTCGCTTCGCGGGCTGGCTGTCGAGGCCGCGGGCGTGGACGCCCTGGGCCTCGCGGGCGACCGAAGGTTCCTCGTCGTCGAGCCGGACGGGACCTTCATGACCCAGAGGGGCGTCCCGAGGATGGCGCGCGTCGGCGCGTTCCTCGACGGCTCCCTTCTCACGCTTCGCGCCGAGGGGTTCGGGGAGATCCGGGTGCGGCGGGACCCGGACCCGGGGGCGCCGGAGGCCGTCGTCCGCATCTGGAAGAGCGAGGGTCTCAGGGCCGAGGACTGCGGCGAAGCCCCCGCGTCGTGGCTGAGCTCGGCCCTCGCGACCCCCTGCAGGCTTGTAAGGATAGGGGCCCAGTTCAACCGGCCGGTCAGGGCCGACTACGCGAATCCGGGCGACGCCATGGCCTTCGCCGACGCATTTCCGCTCCTCGTCATAAGCGAGGCCTCCCTCGGCGACCTCAACCGGCGCATGGCCGAGGCCGGGGGCGCGGCCGTTCCCATGAACCGGTTCCGACCCAACCTCGTCGTCGCCGGCTGCGAGGCCTTCGCCGAGGACGGCCTGGGGCGCTTCAGGATCGGAAACGTCGTCTTCAGGGCGGCGAAGCCGTGCATCCGCTGCATCGTGCCGACCACGGACCAGCTCACAGGGGAGCGCGGGGTCGAGCCCATGCGGACCCTGGCCCTCTACCGAAGGGACCCGCATGACCCGGCCCAGATCCTCTTCGGCTACAACCTGGTGAACGAGACCAAGACCGGGGTGATTCGCGTCGGCGACACGGTCGAAATCCTCAATTAGCGGAACCATTTTCTCGCCGTAGCGGTCCCGACCCACCAAATTCGTAAAAATCAGAATTTCGCTCAGCGCCAACCCTCCGCAATCCCATGTCCTCAGGCCCAGCTTGGTCCCAGAAACTCCGAGATGAAATAGGGAAGTCCGTCGTCGGCCAGAATGCCGCGGTCGAGCGCCTCCTCGTGGCCCTCCTCGCCGGGGGCCATGTGCTTCTCGAGGGCATGCCGGGCCTGGCCAAGACATTGCTGGTCAAATCCTTGGGGGCATCCCTGGGCATCCAGTTTGAACGGATCCAGTTCACGCCGGACCTTCTCCCGAGCGATGTCGTGGGCACGATGGTCTTCCAGCCGAAGTCGGGGGAATTCACGCCCCACCGGGGCCCCGTCTTCGCGAACCTCGTCCTCGCCGACGAGATCAACCGCGCGCCGGCCAAGGTCCAGAGCGCGCTCCTCGAGGCGATGCAGGAGAGGCAGGTGACGATCGGGGGCCAGACCCACCCCCTGCCGAGCCCTTTCTTCGTCATGGCCACCCAGAACCCGATCGAGCAGGAGGGGACCTATCCCCTGCCCGAGGCGCAGACGGACCGCTTCCTGTTCAAGCTGCTCGTGGACTACCCGAGCGCCAGCGACGAGGCGTCGATGATGCAGCGCTGGGGGCAGATCACCGAGCAGCCCGCGCTCTCGGCGGTCTCGAGCGGCGACGAGCTCCTCGCCCTGCGCTCCGAGGTCGACCGGATCCACGTGTCGCCCGTCGTCCAGAACTACATCCTCACCCTTGTCCGGGCGACGCGCTCGCTCGCCGAGAACCCGGACGCGTCCGCGCGGAGGCTCAATTTCGGGGCATCCCCGCGGGCGTCCCTTGCTCTCTACCAGGCGGGCCGCGGGCTGGCCTGGCTGCGCGGGCTCGACTACCTGTCCCCAAGCCTCGTGCAGGAGCTGGCCCCCGACGTCCTCAGGCACCGGCTCGGGCTCACCTATGAGGCCGAGGCGCAGGAGGTGACGACGGACGCCGTCATCTCGCAGGTCCTCGCGGCGACGCCGGTCCCGCCCGTTTGATGGCCGTCGCAGCATCCCAGGCCCGAAACCCCCTGGCGCTCCTGCGGCAGCTGGAGTGGCGGGTGCGGCACGCCGTCGAGAACATCCTGAGCGGGCAATACCGCTCCGCGTTCCGGGGCCGCGGCATCGAGTTTGACCAGGTGGTCCGGTACGAGTTCGGGGACGATGTCCGCGACATCGACTGGAACGTGACCGCGAGGCTCGGCGAGCCCTACCGCAAGAGGTTCGTCGAGGAGCGCGAGGTGACGTTCCTCCTGGTGCTTGAGGATTCGCCGACGCTCAACTTCGGCTCAGGCGAGCTCTCCAAGCGCGAGGCCCTCCTGGAGCTGGCGGGCCTCGTCATGCTCCTCGGGGCGGTCAACGGCGACAGAGTCGGCTTC
>DATNLY010000194.1:0-6903 GCA_035602635.1 Opitutaceae bacterium
GGCGCAGCGCGACGACGTCTCGGCGGCGATCGCGTTCGTGAAGGCGCACGCCTCGGGATGGGGAGTCGATCCCTCGAGGCTGGTCATCCTGGGCCGCTCCGCCGGGGGGCAGATCGCCGAGGCGAGCGCGTACGCCCTTCACGACCCGGCGGTGCGCGGCGTCGTGGCTCTCTACGCGCCGGCGGACATGCGCTTCGCCTATGCATTCAGCCGCGAGGACGACGTGATCAAGTCGCCGTCGCTCCTCAGGAAATACCTTGGGGGGAGGCCGGACGAGGCGGGCGCTGCCTATGACAGCGCAAGCGGGATCCTCCTGGTGGGGCCGAGAACCCCGCCGACGCTGCAGATCCACGGGACGATCGACACGCTTGTCTGGCACAGGCAGAGCGAGCGGCTTGCGGCCAGGCTCTCGGAGGCCGGGGTCCCGAACCTCCTGGTCTCCCTTCCCTGGGCGACGCATGCCCTTGAATACAACCTGAGCGGGCCGTCAGGGCAGCTCACCCGGTTCGCGGTGGAATGGTTCCTGGCGGCGGAGTGCCGGTGAGTGACCGGTTGCCCTTTCGGCCAGGAGATGATCTTTTCCACGGCACCAGCCCATGGACGACGAAAAGCCCAGCACGAAGCACCTTGTGCTCAAGCCCAAGGAGGTTGTCCCGACCGACAGCGTGTCCCGCCCCGGCGATGGGACGGCGATAAGCGTCCAGCTGATCCACAGGCAGAACCAGCTGGCGGAGGAAAGGGCCGCCAGGGGGACAAGGGGCCCATTTCCCGGTCCCGGGATCTCCGAGGCCGCCCCGCCCCTCGCGCCCGTCTTCAAGCCGAAGGAGATCGTCGCGACGAACCCGCCCGTCCGCGCCGGCGACGATGAGGCTATTGCCGTCCCCGACATCCTGCTCCAGAACCGGATAGCCGAGGAGGAATCCGGTTGGGGCAGGATCAGCCACCGCAGGAAGAAGTTTTCTAGGAGGACCCGGGATTTCCTCCTGGTCGTCGGACTGACGGACGCCGCGGTCGTTCTGTTCGTGCACTGGTCCTTCAACGCGATTTCCTTCGTCTATGGGATCTCCGCGGTCACCCTGCTCACTTCCTCGGTCGCTTGGATAATGTTCGTGGTGATGGATGACTACTGAACCCGTTGCCGGGACCCGGGGGGCCGTCACCTGCCGCTGCTGCGGCTCGGGCCCGGTGACCTATGTGGGGAGGAAGCGCGGCAAATTCCTCGTGCGGGACTTTGATTTCTGGCGCTGCCCGGCCTGCGACTACATGTTCGTCGAGCCGTTTTCCGGCTACGCCGTCTATGACAAGGCCTACTACGAGGGCCGGGGCGCCGATCCCTGCGTCGACTACGAGTCCGAGCACCGGGACTACAGGTCGACGGACCGGATGATGGAATTCGACGACCTCTGGCGCATCGCCTCCGGGTTCATCGAGGACAACATCCCAGAGGGTGCGGTCGAATGGCTCGACTTTGGCTGTGGCGCCGGGGGCCTGCTGAGATACCTCACGGACAAGGGGGCGTTCGAATCCGGGGGCGGGCGCTGGCCCATCCGGGTCGCCGGGAGCGATGTCGGCGCGTACGCGGAGAGGCTGCGGGTGGCGGACGGCCTGAGGATCCTCGGCATCGAGCAGCTGGCATCCGAGCCCGCCGGGAGCTACGATGTCGTCAGCATGATCGAGGTCGTCGAGCACATCGAGTTCCCGGACCCGGTGTTTGCGCTTGCAGCGAGGCTGCTCAAGCCGGGCGGGCTTTTGCTTCTGACGACCGGCAACCTCTCCGGCCCCGTCCCGAGGATGAGGGGCCTCGGCTACGCCTATGTCATCCCGGAGGTGCATGTCGGGTATTTCACGCCCCGCGCCCTGGAGACCTCGTATGCCCGGCACGGCCTCCGCCCCGTGAGCTTCCGATACGACGGCGTCGTGAGGTTCAAGGTGCTCAAGACCCTGCGGACCTCCGGCAAGCAGCGGATCGCGCGGATGGCAATGGCTCTTCCGCTTGTCGTGCGCGCCTTTGACGGTCTGTTTGGCACATCGCGGATGCCCTGCGCGGTGAAGCCCCGTTGAGCCGGGCCATCGCAGGAGCATGGCCTGGGAGGCGCCCGGCCACAAATCCTGCTCGAATAGGGGCGGCGGCGTGCAAGGATGGCGGCATGCCCATTTCACGGCACATCCCACTTCTGCTGGCGGCCGGGATGATTTCATGCGCGGCGCCCTGCCGCGGCGACCCCGATGAAGTGGCCATCAAGATGACCCCGCTGCAGGAGATCGCGGCGAAGCTTCCTCCCGAGGTCGGCGACGCCGCCCAGAAATGGCTCACCGATTACCCCGAGAAGGACCTGAGGGCGTTTGCCGCGTTCTCGCCCGTGGCCCTTGAGCAGGAGGTGATGGAGGATCTTGCCGAGGAGCCCGGCGCCGCCCAATTCGTGCTGCGCCGCATGGCGGATGAACCCGCGGCAACGGACCTGCTCGTCATAAAGAAGGTCGTGCGCGATGACTTCTGGATCGATGTGCCCGGGGTCGCGGCGGGGCTCCAGAGGCTCGCGGAGACGGCGACCGATCCCGACCTCATGCTCGCCTTTCTCGACGCCGAGCGGAAGATCGAGATCAGGCTGATCCGCAGGACCCTGACCGAGAGGATCGCCGACGCGCGCAAGAAGGGGGACGCCGCCGCGCTGAAGACGCTGGCCGCGGCCGACGAGAGGTGGGAAATCACCGAGCGCGGGGCGACGATCCCGGGGTACATGCGCAGGGTGCCGCCGGTCTTCTCGATCATGCCCGCGGACAAGCCGATCCGGATCGTCGGGATGGGCGACTTCGGCTCCGGCGCGCAGGCCCAGAGGGACGTCGCCGCGGCGATCGTAAGGATGGGGAAGGAGGAGCCCTTCAACTTCGGGGTCACATTCGGGGACAACTTCTACGAGACGGGGATGGACAGCCCCGACGACAGGCGCTGGCGCGACTGGTGGGAAAACCTCTACGGCCCGCTCGGGATCACCTTCTACCCCTCGCTCGGCAACCACGAGTGGTACGCGGACGACGGCGCCGCCGCCGAGATCACCTACCGGAGCCCGACGTGGTTCTTCCCCGCGCCGTATTACACGTTCACGGCCGGCCCGGTCCAGTTCTACGCGGTCGACACGACGGAGATCTCGGAGGCCGAGGTCCTCTGGCTGGACAGGGCGATAGCAGGCAGCAAGGCGCGCTGGAAGGTGGTCTACGGCCACCACCCCATCTTCGCGCCCGAGAAGAAGAAGTCCGGGGAATACATGAAATACATGCAGGCGCGCCTGTGGCCGCTCCTCAGGGGAAGGGTCGACGCCTACCTCTGCGGCCACCAGCACGCGATGGCCCACATGGATGCCAGGGACGGGGTCCATTTCTTCATGAGCGGCGGGGGAGGGGGCCCCCTGAATGCGGTGTCCCCGAAGACGGCCGGGGTCGTCTTTGCCGAGTCGACATTCGGCTTCCTCACGCTCGATGCGGACCAGGCCACGATGGCCATAGCCATCTTTGATTCCGACGGGAAACCGTTCGATTCCGAGGTGATCACGAAGTGATCGCGGCGGCGGGCCTAAAGTGCTAACGAGGGGGCCACGACTCCCCGACCGCCATGCCGTCCCCAAGATCCCCAGGCGCGCGTTTTCGCGCCGCGCTCAGTGCCGAGAGGCCCCTCCAGGTGGTCGGGACGGTCAACGCCTACTGCGCCCTGCTCGCCCAGCGGGCCGGTTTCAGGGCGCTCTACCTTTCCGGGGCCGGGGTAGCCAACGCGTCACGGGGGGTCCCCGACCTGGGGCTGACGAGCCTGTCCGACGTCTGCGAGGACATCCGGCGGATCACGCGGGCGTGCGACCTTCCCCTCCTTGTCGACGCCGACACGGGATGGGGCGGGGCCGCGATGGTCGCCCGGACGGTGAGGGGGATGACGCGGGCGGGCGCGGCGGGGTGCCACCTTGAGGACCAGGTCAGCGCCAAGCGGTGCGGCCACCTGCCCGGCAAGCAGCTTGTGGGGACCGCCGCCATGTGCGCGCGGGTCCGGGCGGCGGCGCGCGCGCGCACCGACCCCCAGTTTGTCGTGATGGCCCGCACCGACGCGCATTCGGTCGAGGGCCTCGAGAAGGCGATTGCAAGGTCCCTGGCCTACGTCGAGGCCGGGGCCGACATGATTTTCGCGGAGGCGCTGACGACCCTCGCCGAGTACCGGGCCTTCACCAGGGCGCTGGGGCGCACGCCCGTGCTAGCGAACATCACGGAGTTTGGGAAGACGCCGCTCTTCACGCTAGATGAGCTCAGGTCCGCCGGGGTTGCGATCGCGCTCTACCCGCTGGGCGCGTTCCGGGCGATGAGCCGGGCCGCCGAGGGCGTGTACGGGGCGATCCGCAGGGACGGCACCCAGCGGTCCGTTGTCGGCGCCATGCAGACGCGCGCGCAGCTCTATGACGTCCTGCGCTACGAGGAGTTCGCGCGCAGGCTCGGCCGCGCGCCGGCCGCGCGCCGGAAGGGGGCGGCCCGATGAGCAAGAAATCCGTCGCGCTTTCCGGGGTCGCCGCCGGCAACACGGCAATCTGCACGGTCGGACAGTCGGGCAACGACCTCCATTACCGCGGCTATTCCATAGGGGAGCTGGCGCAGAGGGGCACGTACGAGGAGACCGCCCACCTGCTGATCTACGGCGAGCTGCCGACCCGGGTCGAGCTTGACGACTACCTGCGCCGCCTGGCCGCCTACCGGAGGCTGCCGGCCGAGGTGTGCGACGCGCTTGAGCTGATCCCCGCTGCGTCGCACCCGATGGACGTGCTCCGGACGGGCTGCTCGGTCCTGGGCGCCCTGGAGCCCGAGGGGCCCGCGCGGGGCAGTGCCGGCGCGAGGGTCCTCGGGGACCGTCTCCTCGTCTCGTTCACCTCGATGCTCCTCTACTGGCACCATTTTTCCCTCGAGGGGCGCCGGATAGAGACCGCGACGGACGAGCCCTCCCTGGCGGGGCATTTCCTCAGGCTCCTGCATGGGAGAACGGCGCCCGCCGCGCACATCCGCGCCCTCGACCGCGCGCTCATACTCTACGCCGAGCATGAATTCAACGCGTCGACGTTCGCGGCCCGGGTCATCGCGGGGACGGGATCGGACCTGCATTCCGCGGTCTGCGGCGCGATCGGCGCCCTGCGCGGCCCGAAGCACGGCGGGGCGAACGAGGTCGCGATCGAGATCGCCCTCAGGTACCCGACCGCCGCCGCCGCCGAGGCCGACATCCGCGCGCGCGTGTCGGCGGGGGAGATCATCATCGGGTTCGGCCACCCGGTCTACACCATCTCCGACCCCCGCAACATCATCATCAAGGAGATCGCCAGGGTCCTGTGCGCCGACGGCGGGGCCCCGGGCCTCTTCGCCGTCTGCGAGCGCATCGAGGACGTCATGCGGGACATGAAGAGGATGTTTCCCAACCTTGACTGGTACAGCGCGCCCGCCTTCCGGATGCTCGGGATCCCGACGCCGATGTTCACGCCCGTCTTCGCGGTCGCCCGGACCGCGGGATGGACCGCGCACGTGGTCGAGCAGCGGCTCGACGGCAAGATCATACGCCCGGGCGCCAACTACACCGGACCCGCCCCGAGGCCGTTCGTGCCCATCGCGGAGCGCTGAGATGGCCCACGCCGAGCAAGCCCGCGCCGACCGGCCGCCGCCGGACCCGGTCCTCCTGCAGATCGCGGACTATGTCCTCGACACGGGACGCGCGTCCGGCGCCGCCGCGCTCGAGACGGCGCGCCTCTGCCTCATGGACACGCTGGGCTGCGGGTTCCTCGCCCTCGCGTACCCAGCCTGCACGCGGCTCCTGGGCCCCATCGTGCCGGGGGCGACCCTCCCGGGGCGCGGCGCGCGTGTCCCGGGCACGCCGCACGAGATCGAGCCCGTGCACGCCGCGTTCAACATCGGGGCGATGGTGCGCTGGCTCGACTTCAACGACACGTGGGTTGCCGCCGAGTGGGGCCACCCGTCGGACAACCTCGGGGCGATCCTCGCCGCCGCCGACTATGCCGTCCGGGCGCAAGGGTCCGCGCTCCGCGTCCGCGACATCCTGGTCGCGATGGTCCAGGCCCACGAGATCCAGGGAATCCTCGCCCTCGAGAATGCCTTCAACCGCGTGGGGCTGGACCATGTGCTCCTGGTGAGGGTCGCGTCCGCCGCTGTCGCGACGCGCCTCCTGGGGGGCACCCGCGGGCAGATCGTCAACGCCCTCTCGAACGCATTCCTGGACGGGGGCGCGCTCAGGACCTACCGCCACGCCCCGAACACCGGCTCGCGCAAGAGCTGGGCGGCGGGCGACGCGACGAGCCGGGGCGTCAGGCACGCGCTCATGGCCCTTGGGGGGGAGATGGGGTACCCGGGCGCCCTTTCCACGAGGACGTGGGGATTCCAGGACGTCGTCCTGCGGGGCAGGCCCCTCCTCGTGCCGGCCCAGGGCTTCGGGAGCTACGTGATGGAGAACGTGCTCTTCAAGATATCTTTTCCCGCGGAATTCCACGCCCAGACTGCGGTCGAGGCCGCGATCGAGCTGCACCCCGAGGTCGCCGCGCGGCTTGGTGAGGTCGAGAGGGTTGCCATCGAGACCCAGGAGAGCGGCCGGCGGATCATCGACAAGACGGGGCCCCTTTCCAACCCGGCGGACCGGGACCATTGCATCCAGTACATGGTCGCGGTGCCGTTGATCCACGGCCGGCTGACCGCTGCCGATTACGAGGACAACGTGGCTGCCGACCCGCGGATCGATGCGCTGCGCGACAAGATTACCTGCGTCGAGGACAAGCAGTTCAGCAAAGACTATCTCGACCCCGCAAAACGCTCGATCGCCAATGCGATCACGATCGAATTCAAGGATGGCAAGAAACTGAAGGAGGTCGTCGTCGAATACCCGAT
>DATNLY010000214.1:0-4119 GCA_035602635.1 Opitutaceae bacterium
GGAAAAAGGATTTCTGGGAAGCATTACGGTTCTCAGTCTGTTTGGTCTGATGCTGTTCAACGGCATTCGCATCGCCGGTCTCTCGCGGGACCGCTTTGGCACGCTGCTCGCCCTGGGCGTCACCGTGCTCTTCATGGTGCATGTGTTCGTGAATATCGCCATGACCATCGGGCTCGTGCCCATAACGGGCATACCGCTTCCCTTTATAAGCTACGGTGGCACCTTCGTGCTCAGTTGCTGCTTGTTGCAAGGACTGGTCCAGAGCGTCTATCGCTTCCGGAAGGACTTCGCATGACCATGCGTCCGACCCGCGATAACGACCGCCCTGCCGGAATTTCCTGCGCCGCAACCCGCGCCCGGAGGTGCCCCGATTCCAACCAAGACAGGGCCCCCCATGAGCGAAACATCGCAACCCAATCCCGGCGTCGCCCAGGACGTCTCCCAAAAATATGATTCCGAGCTCGCAAGTCCCCCCATCCAGCGGGAAGTCGCCTCCGTCAGCGCCGCCGAGCTGAAGGCGGGCGCCTCTGAGCGGGCCCAGCAGCGGCCGCTCCTGCAGAAGATCGTCGCGGCCTTCAAGAAGGAGAAGGGCTCGTACCGCGAGCTCATCATCAACTCCGAGCCGCTTGAGAAGCGCGTCGCGCTCCTCGTGGACGGCCGCCTCGAGAAGTTCGAGATCGAGCGCGAATCCGACGACCGCATGGTCGGCGGCATCTTCAAGGGCCGGATCAAGAACCTGGACCCGGGACTGAAGGCCGCGTTCGTGGACATCGGGTACCCAAAGAACGCCTTCCTGCACTACTGGGACATGCTTCCCGCCGCGACCGACTCCTCGATCGAGGTCGTCCGGGTGAACAAGAAGCGCGACTCGGCCCCCAAGGGCGAGGCGACAGTCAAGGACATCCCCGGGCTCTACCCGCCGGGCTCGGACATCGTGATACAGGTGACAAAGGGACCGATCGGGACGAAGGGCCCGAGGACGACGACCAACCTCTCGATCCCGGGCCGGTACCTCATCCTCACCCCCTACAGCGACGGCTGCGGCATCTCGCGCAAGATCGAGGACATCCAGGAGCGCAAGCGCCTGAAGCAGCTCATCAACGAGCTGACGATCCCCGAGGGCATGGGAGTCATCGTGCGCACCGCCGGCGAGGGCAAGAAGCCGAGGTACTTCGTGCGCGACCTGCACCTCCTCCTCAAGAAATGGGAGGAGATCACCCGCAAGATCCAGAGCGACCGCTCGCCCTGCTGCCTCTACATGGAGCCCGACCTGGTGGAGCGCACCGTCCGCGACTTCCTGACCGAGGACGTCGACCGGGTCCTGATCGACAACAAGGCCGACTTTGACCGCACGCAGGACCTCGTGGGCCTGATCTCCAAGCGCTCGCGCTCCAAGATCGCCTTCTACCAGGACAGCATCCCGATCTTCGAGCGCTTCAACATCGAGCGCCAGATCGAGCAGACGGGCCAGCGGAAGGTCCCGCTCCCGAGCGGCGGCGAGATCGTGATCGACGAGACCGAGGCCCTGATCGCGATCGACGTGAACACCGGCTCCCACAAGAACCGCTCCGGCGACGAGAAGAACACGCTCTACGCGGTCAACCTGGAGGCCGCGCAGGAGGCCGCGCGCCAGATACGGCTGCGCAACCTGGGCGGGCTCATCATCCTCGACTTCATCGACATGAAGGAGCGGCGCCACAGGAACGCCGTCTACGAGAAGATGGTGGAGCTCATGTCGAGCGACAAGGCGAAGAACCACATCCTTCCAATCTCCCAGCTCGGCATCATGCAGATGACCCGCCAGCGCCACCAGGAGTCGCTGTCATCCAACCTCTACACGGACTGCCCGTACTGCCGCGGGCGCGGCATCGTGAAGTCCGACACGACCATGTCAGTCGAGCTCCAGCGGCGCCTTTCCTCGGTCGTCCGGCGCCTCCAGGCGCGCAAGGATGGCAAGGAGTACTCCATCCGCGTCCTCGTCCACCCCTCGGTCCTCGAGCGCCTCCGCAGCGAGGACGCCGACCTGCTCGTGCGCATGGAGAAGAGCTTCGGCGTCAAGCTGGCGTTCCGCGCCGACCCGAACTACCACATCGAGAACTTCAAGATCATCAACGCGACGACCGGCGAGGAGTACCGCTAGGTCGGATCTCCAGGACCTGCGTCAACGGCTACCCGCCTCCGCCTGAAGCACCGCGGCCAGGGCCTGCTGGCCCGCGGGGCTGTCGGGCGACAGGCGCAGCTCCTGCCGGAACGCCGAGGCCGCCTCGGGCAGGTTTCCCAGGTTGAGCAGGCATACCCCGAGATGGTGCCAGTCCTCGGCGCTGCCCGGGTTCAGCCGCAGCGCCTCCCGGTATTGGGAGACGGCGTCATCCAACCTGCCGGGCATCTCCGAGAGCGCGTGGCCGAGGTTGCTGTGCGCATCGGCCAGGCCGGGATCGAGGCGTACCGCCTCCCCGAACTGGGCAACCGCGTCATCCAGCCGTCCCGGGCCCTGGGCAAGGGCAATGCCCAGGTTGTTGTGCGCCTGGGCGAACCCCGGATCCAGGCGAAGCGCCTCCTGGTAATGGGCCATGGCGTCGTCGAGACGCCCGGGCATCGCCGACAGCGCCAGGCCCAGGTCGTTGTGCGCCTGGGCCATGTCCGGCTTCAGTCGCAGCGCCTCCTCATATTGGCCGACCGCCTCGCCAAGCCGGCCCGGGATGCGCGCAAGGGCGATTCCCAGGTTGACATGCACGCCGGCATCGCCCGCCTCCAGTCGCAGCGCCTCCTCGTACTGGGCAATGGCCTCGTCGAGCCGCCCGGGCATCGCCGACAGCGCCAGGCCCAGGTTGTTGTGCGCCTGGGCCATGTCCGGCTCCAGCCGCAGCGCCTCCTCATATTGGGCGACCGCGTCGTTCGCGCGCCCGGGGATCCCCTCGAGCGCGATTCCCAGGTTGTAGTGCGCGTCGGCATAACCGGGCCTCAGCCGGAGCGCCTCCTCGTACTGGGCTATCGCGTCATTCGCGCGCCCGGGGACCCTTTCGAGCGCGATGCCCAGGTTGTAGTGCGCATCGGCAAAGTCCGGCCTCAGCCGAATCGCCTCCTCAAAATGGGATATCGCCTCGTCCAGCCTGCCTGGAATCTTCTCAAGGGCGGCGCCCAGGTTGTTGTGCGCCTGGAAATACCCCGGCCTTAGCCTGAGGGCCTCCCGGTACTGTGCGATCGCCTCCTCCGCGCGCCCGGGCATGGTCGAGAGCACGAAGCCCAGGTTGTTGTGGGCCCTCTCGTTCTGCGGGAGCTTGGCGGCCGTGTCGCGCCAGATTCCCTCCTCGCTCAGGTAGGCTCGGTTGCGCTGCCAGGTCATGACGCCAAGCGCCGCGGCCAAGGCGAGGCAGGCCGGCAGGGCCGCCCGTCCAAGCCAGCGAAAGATCCCGAGCGCCACGAGCACCACGACCGGGGCCAGCGCCAGGTACATCCGGTGCTCCGCCATGGTCTGGGTCGCCACCGGCACGATGCTGGAACTCGGCGCAAGGACCATGAAGAAGCAGGCCCCGAGGAACCCCAGGGCAGGACGCCGGAAGAGTGCCCACACGGTCGCCGCAAGGAGAGCGGCGACAAAGAGCAGGCCGGGCACGATCCGAAGAGCACGGGTCTCCAGGGCGGTGCCGTAGTCAAGGACCAGCGGGTGCGGCAGGAGGGAGAGGCGCAGGTAGTGGACGATCGCGGGGAACTGGGTGAGGGCGTAGCTCCACCAGGAGACGCCGCTGCCGAGGCCCGCGGTCCCCCCGCGGCCATGGGCGGAGAGGATGAGGAAGCCCAGGAGGAGCCACGTGGCCGCAAGGCCTGCGTACACCCCCCGGCGCCTTCGCCACGCCTCGGAGAAGCTGCCCGCGATGAACGTGCGGTCGTAGAGGAGGACGATGAGCGGGGCGGAGGCCATCACCTCCTTCGTGGCCATGCCGAGGAGGCACGCGCCGATCGAGAGAATGAACCAGGGCCCGGGGCCCTGCCGCTCGGCCCCCCGGATGAAGCAATAGAGGGTCAGCAGGTAGAGGAGCCCCATGAGCGACTCCGCCCGCTGGATGATGTAGGTGACCGACTCGGTCTGCAGGGGGTGCAGCGTCCACAGGAGGGCGGCCG
>DATNLY010000218.1:0-2176 GCA_035602635.1 Opitutaceae bacterium
CTCTACCAGGCTAAGCTACACCCCGGGACGAAGGGTCAGGGCAGGGCGGTTTGCGGGGGGTGTCAAGACGCGACGGCGCGCAGACGCAATTGCCGTTCTTGGAAAAGGATGGGGCTCAGGTACGCAATCTGCTTGCGTACCATGGCCCTTCGGTCTCTGATCATCCCCCTTAACAACCTATTCATGGATACCATTTCCCGCGAAAATAACAGCCCTCTTCCGCTGGCCGGTCTGGCCATTGGCATCGTCGCCCTGATCATCGGTGGCTACGCGGCCATCAACGTCGTCAAGGTGAGGGGGATCGTCAACGGACAGGCGGACAAGGTCGCGAGGATCGACGACATCGCCACCCAGGTCCAGTCGGCCCAGAGCGCCAGCGACAAGGCCGCGAGGGACATCACGTCGCTCGCGAGCCAGACGCAGACGGCCGTCACCCAGATTGCGAACGACCTCGCGGCCATCCATGAGCAGGTCAAGCACCTTGAGGAGTCCCACGTGGCCAAGGCCGCGAAGGGTCCCAAGGGCGAGCCGGCGGTCGCCGGACCGGGCGAATACATTGTCAAGTCGGGCGACACGGGCTCGAAGATCGCGCGCGCCAACGGCTGCACGCTGGCCGACCTCGAGTCGGTCAACTCGGGCGTCAGCTGGACCCACCTGAAGGTCGGCGAGAAGCTCAAGCTTCCCGAGAAGAAATAGGTGATTCCCGGCGAGCCGGCCCGGTGGAAGCGCGAGGGCGCGCGCGTGCTCGCATCGACCCGTGTAATGGACCTGACGAGCGTCAGGTTCCGCCATCCCGTGCGCGGCACCGAGGAGGACTTTGTCATCGCGCACGCGCCCGACTGGGTGAACGTCGTCGCGCTCACGCCCGCCGCCCGGCTGGTCCTCGTGCGGCAGTTCCGGTTCGGGTCGAACGACCTCTCGCTCGAGATCCCGGGCGGCGTTGCCGAGTCGGGGGAGGATCCCGTCGCGGCGGGCCTGCGCGAGCTCTCGGAGGAGACCGGGTACGGCGGCGGCATCCCTAGCCTCCTGGGCAGCGTTCATCCCAACCCGGCCATCCAGGACAACTGGTGCCATTTCGTGCTGGTCGACGGCGCGGTGCCCACGGGCCCCGTGAAATGGGACCGCGACGAGGAGATCGAGGTGTCGACTGCGCCCGTCGCCGAGGTGCTCGCCTGGGCGCGCTCCGGCAGGATCACGCACAGCCTGACGGTCGCGGCCCTCATGCTCTTCGAGGGGGCCCGGCGCATTTGACTTGGCGGGGTCCCGGGACAAGGTAGGCGTCACCCCCTTTCCGTGGCCCGCACAAACGAACAGGCATGAACGCCTCCCTCTTTGCCAACAGCCCTTCGGCCCTGGGCGATCCCTCGCCCGGGGGCCGCGTGCCTGTCCGCCTCGAGGAGGAGATCCGCCGCATCTACTCGAGGAGCCCCATCTACGGGCGCAGGTTCCCGCTCCATGTCGAGCCGCTCAAGTGGTCCTGCTACCGCGAGATCCCGGCGCTGTCGAAGGGGGAGATAGTCGAGGCCGGCCACCAGTCGTTCTTCGCCGACTACCGCGAGATCGAGCGGGGGCTCGCCGACCGCCGCTTCGAGTACGAGAACACCTCGGGGACGACCGCGGCCCCGATGACGGTCATCATGGAGGACGGCTGGTGGGCGGCGCAGACCGCCCGGGCCTACCGCGCCTCGCCCGTGCTCCGGGAATTCGCGGACCGTCCCCACCGCAAGTGCGTGCTGGCCCCGGTCGGCTGCTCGAGCAACCTTTGCCCGTACGAGGACCACCCGTTCCCGCACAGGTACTTTGACGGGACCGTCTACCTGAACCTCTCCAGCGACCCGTTCGCGTTCTCCGAGGCCGAGTGGGACCGGATCGTCGTCGAGCTCCAGGCGACCCAGCCGGAGGTCCTCGAGGGGGAGCCGGTCTACCTCTCGCTCCTTGCGCGCGCCGCGTCGCTTCGCGGGGTCGCCGTGCCGAGCATCCGCGCGGTGATCCTCACTTACGGCAAGGCGAGCCGCCAGCACGGGCTGCGCATCGCGGAGGCGTTTCCTGCGCCGCAGGTCGACCTCTACGGCTCGACGGAAGCCGGCTACCTCTTTGTCGGCGGGGCCTTCGGCGACGACTCGAGGGCGATAGACGAGAACGCGTTCATCGAGCTGGTGCCATGGCGGGGCGGCCT
>DATNLY010000224.1:0-4376 GCA_035602635.1 Opitutaceae bacterium
CAGCCGGCGTCCCGCCACTCAAACCCGGCGTCGCGGAAGACCTTGTCGATCCCCATCTCGGCGCAGAGGAGCCCCACGCCCTGCGAGCCCGGGACCGCGATCGCCTTCACTCCCGGCGCCACGCGCCGGCCCTTGATGAAGCGCGCCACCTCCTGGAAGTCGCTCAGGCGCCCGTTCGTGCACGAGCCGAGGAACGCCACGTCGATCTTCGTCCCCTTGATTGGCGCGCCGGGCGAGAGCTTCATGTAGGCGAGCGCCTCCTCGATCGAGGCCCGCTCGTCGGGACTTCCCGCCTTGGCGGGATCGGGGATCGTCGCGGTGATGGGGATCCCCTGCCCCGGGTTGATGCCCCAGGTGACCGTGGGGGCGATGTCGGAGGCGCTTATCCTCACGACGTCGTCGTAGGCGCAGCCCGGGTCGCTGGCGACCGCGCGCCATCGCGCGACCGCGGCGTCCCACTCGGCCCCCTTGGGCGCATAGGGCCTGCCCTTGAGGTAGGCGAATGTCGTCTCGTCGGGGTTCACGTAGCCCGCGCGGGCGCCCCCCTCGATCGACATGTTGCAGACCGTCATCCGCTCCTCCATCGAGAAACGGTCGAAGACGTCGCCCGCGTACTCGTAGGCGTAGCCCGTGCCCCCGTTCACTCCCAGCGTGAAGATGATGTGGAGGATGACGTCCTTGGCGTAGACCCCCGGGCGCAGCCTGCCGTTCACCTCCACCCTCCTGACCTTGAGCTTCCCGAGCGCCATGGTCTGGGTCGCCAGGACGTCGCGTATCTGGGTCGTCCCGATCCCGAACGCGATGGCCCCGAAGGCCCCGTGCGTGCTCGTGTGCGAGTCCCCGCAGGCGATCGTCGTCCCGGGCTGGGTGATCCCCTGCTCCGGCCCCACGATGTGGACGATCCCCTGCTTGCCCGTGGAGCGGTCGAAGAAGGTGATCCCGAACTCCGCGCAGCTCCTCCTGAGCTCCTTGATCATCGCGTCGGCGAGGGGGTCGGCATAGGGCTCGCTCACCTGGTCCGTAGGGACGATGTGGTCGACGGTCGCGAAGGTGCGGTGCGCCATGGCCACCTTCAGGCCGAGGTCGCGCATCATCCCGAAGGCCTGCGGGCTCGTGACCTCGTGGATGAGGTGCGTGCCCACGAGGAGCTGCGTCTGCCCGTTCGCGAGCGTGCGCACGGCGTGCGCGTCCCAGACCTTCTGGAAGAGGGTACTTGCCATGCCCCCTTATAACATAAAGTTGCGTTGTCCGGGAAATACTTGTTTGGCTACCAGTGATGCCCAGGGAGTATCAATTCCCGTTTGAACTGAGACACCTCGTCTACTTCCGCGAGGTGGCGCGCCGGCTCCATTTCAGGAAGGCGGCCGAGGCGATCGGGGTCGCCCAGCCGGCGCTCAGCCGGCAGATCGCCCAGCTGGAGTCGGCCCTCGGCGTGCGCCTCTTCAACCGCTCCAGCCGGAGGGTGGAGCTCACCGCGGCCGGCGCCGCGTTCGCCGAGCGGGTGGAGCCCGTCCTCGCGGCGCTCGCTCGCGTGCCCTCCGACATGAGAGCGGTTGCCGAGGGCCAGGTCGGGCGGCTCAGGGTCGCCTTCACCGGCCTGGCGATGGCGACCGTCCTGCCCGACATCCTGCGGGGGTTCCACAGGCAGTTCCCCGGGATCCGGCTGGAGCTCAACGAGTCGCCGACCGTGTCCCAGATCGCGGCCCTCCAGGCCGGGGAGATCGACTGCGGCTTCTTCCACCCGGACGCCCCGGCGCCCGGTATCGGCACCACGCTCCTGCTGCGCGAAAGGAACGGCGTGCTGCTTCCGGCGGACCATCCCCTCAAGGGACGGCGCTCCCTCAGGCTCCGGGACCTGGGCGCCACGCCGTTCGTCCTCTTCCCCAGGGCCAACAATCCGGGATTCTACGACCGGGTCCTCGCCGCGTTCGCCCAGGCGGGGGTTGCGCCCCAGATCGCCGAGGAGGTCTGGCCCCGCTCGAACGGCGTGGGTCTGGTGCGCGCCGGCGTCGGCGCCACATTTGTCTGCCCCTCCGAGGCCAGGAACCTCCCCGAAGGGGTCGCCTTCAGGAGGCTCACGGGACCCGCGCCGGAAAGCCGGCTCCTCGTCGGATGGCGGACCACGCCGGCTCCCCCGCCCGCCCTGGCGGCGCTCCTCGAGGCCGCGTCGCGCCTCGCGGCGCGCTAGGCCCCGGCGCCAATCCTGTCGTCCAGCTGGAACGACCTCAGCGCCAGGGCGAGCGCGACCAGCGAGAGGGCCGACGCCTCGTAGAATGCGATCCCGGGAACGTGCCATCGGGCGTTGTCGGCGATGCATCTGCTGAAACTCCAGGCGGCGATGACCGGCGCGAACACATAGGCCAGGCTCGTGAGTCCCGAGAGGGATCCCTGGACGGCCCCGTACTCGTTGGCAGGGACGTGCCTTGTGATCAGGGACTGCGCGGCCGGGCCCGAGATGCCCCCCCAGGCGCCGAAGAGGATGAGCGCATATATCATCCAGCCGTGGGTCGCCGTGCCGTATCCCGCCATGGCCGCGGTCGAGACAAGGATGCCCAGGACAAGCCCCCTCCTTTCGCCCGCCCAGGCGATTATCCGCTTCACGAGGCCTCCCTGGACGACGACCGCCATCACCCCGATGAACGTGAGCGAAAGTCCCACCTGCCGCGGGGACCAGCCGTAGCGGTAGTTCGTGTAGAGGGCCCAGACCGTCTGGAGCATCGCCTGGCTGAAGATGAGTATGAAGTACATCCAGGCCAGGTCCATGACGCCCCGGTACCGGCGCAGCGCCATGAGCGAGCTCACCGGGTTTGCGCGCCTCCAGGAGAAGGCCCTGCGGTTCTCGGGCAGCAGCGACTCCGGAAGCACGAAGACCCCGTAGAGCGCGTTGACGCCGACGCATCCCGCCGCGGCGAAGAAGGGAAGCCGGGGGTTGTGGCTGCCGAGGAGTCCGCCGACCGCCGGCCCGATCACAAATCCCAGGCCGATGGCCGCCCCGATGAGGCCGTAGCCCTGGGCCCTCTTCTCGGGCGGTGTGACGTCCGCGACGTAGGCGTTGCACGTGGCGAACGCCCCGGCGGTCACGCCCGATATCGTGCGGCCGACGAAGAGCCAGCCCAGGGTCGGCGCCCAACCCATGATCACATAGTCGATTGCCGTCCCGGCGAGCGCGACCAGGATCACCTTCCTGCGGCCGAAACGGTCCGAGAGCGAGCCCAGGATCGGCGACGCAAAAAACTGCATCGCCCCGAAGATGCCCATGAGCCAGCCGTACGAGCCCGAGCTCTCCGAGATGTCGCCCCCCCTGAACTGGGTCACGAGCGCCGGCAGGACGGGGATGATGATCCCGACCCCGAGCATGATCAGGACCATCGTTATGAAGATGAATCCCAGGGCGGGCTTGCGCGCAGCGGGGGCGTCCATTCCCGCCCATCCTTCATGGACCGGTCCCTTTTGGGAAGGACGAAGAATGCCTCAGTCCTGGAGGGTCGCCAGGAGCCGGTCCATGTCGGTCGAGATCTGGGTCCCGGGCTGGACATCGAGCGCAGCGCGCGCCCGCTCCACGGCGTCGCGCGCCTGGGGCTTCATGTTCACCTTGGAGAGGTGCTCGGCGAAGGCGGTCACGATCCCGTCAAAGAAGATCGCTCCGCCGCCCCTCCCGAACTGGGCCAGGATCGCGTTGTACGTGGCGACCTGGTCGGGAATCGCCTGCGTTGCAATGCTCCTTGAGAGGATCGAGGAGGCCTGCTGGATCGCCAGGTCCGCCCGGTCGCCCTTCAGCCGGTCGGCGATTCCCCGCTCCTCGTAGTCCGCCAGGCTCGTCTCGCCGCGCGCGCGCAGGCTGGCGCAGACCCGGTTCTCGTAGGAGATCATGAGGTCGGGGTACCTGCCGAGGGCCAGCGCCGCCTCCCGGAGGACACCCTCCTGCCGCGCGGGCCCGACGCTGAGCCGGGAGTCCGCGTCCACCAGTATCTCCCATGCGGGCAGGTTGCGCCGCTCGAAGTTGACCGCCATCCTCGCCGCACGGGCCGCAGGCGCCGCGTCGCCCGACTGGAGAAACTCCTGGGCAAACTCCTGGTGGACCCGCGACTGCATGAAGGACGGCAGCGCCCTGAACCTCTCGGACAGGAACTGCAGCTCATGGTCGGAGATCGACTCCCAGGTCTGCGGGTCGAAGGCGACCCCGGTCACCAGCCGCTCCTCGGCATACCGGCCGACGTCGAGCCTCCACCTGTGCCCGGAGTCGAGGAACCCGAACCAGGCGTGCCGCCCGTCCTGGCCGGCCCCCATGAACATGAGGGTCGGCACGCCGCGCGCCTTGCCGACCTCCGACGCGAAATAGGACTGGTCGATGCAGATCCCCCCGTCCTCCAGGATCG
>DATNLY010000243.1:0-3348 GCA_035602635.1 Opitutaceae bacterium
GAGAAAGAGCAGGCTACGCGCCCTTGGCGCAAGCGAGAAGTGGGCCCCTATTGCGCCGGCCGCCAGTCGATGAGCTCCAGCTGCAGGCTCCTCCTGTCGTTGAAGAAGTTCCAGTTGAGCTCGATGGCGAGGTCGACGGGCACACCCACGGGAGGCATCCTGTCAGCCATCTTCCAGGCGACGCCGCTGAGAGCGCGCCCGCCGGAATCCTCGAGCCGGAATCTGAAATGCCGCTCCTTGAATACCTCGGGGCGCCTTCGGAGCGCGACCCCGCGCAGGCCGAAGACGGGCTCCGGGTTTCCCTGGCCGTACGGCTGGAGCGCGTCCAACTCCTCCATCAGCGCGTCGCCGATCTGCTCCAGCCGCAGCCATGCCGAGATTCCCAGGTGCGCGTCCGCGATGCCCCCGCCGACGTGGTCCCTCACGGCGCCCGCGAACCGCTCCCGGAACCCCTCGAGCTCCGTCTTCGGGAGCGACACGCCGACCGCCATGGGGTGCCCTCCCCAGCTTGTCAGCCCCTCCGGGCATTTCGCGAGTATCTCCATCAGGTTGATGCCGTCCACGCTCCTTCCGGAGCCCTTCGCCATCTCCCCCTCGTTGCCGAGCACGATGCAGGGCCGGTTGTAATGGCGTGTCACGCGCCCCGCCACGATGCCGACGACCCCCGGGTGCCACGCCTCGCTGAAGAGGACGATGCCCGCGCTTCCCAGGTACTCTTCCTCGATGATCCTCTCGGCGTCCTCCGTGATCTTGCGCTCGATGTCCTGGCGCTCGCGGTTGAAGGCGTCCAGCTGCTGGGCGGTTTCCCTGGAGAACAGGGGGTCCTCGCTGAGGAGGAGCTCGACCGAGAGGGCGGCGTCGGCGAGGCGCCCGGAGGCGTTGATCCTGGGCCCGAGGCGGAACGAGATGTCCACCGGCTGGATCGTCTGCGAGGCCGATATCCCCGAGACGTCCATGAGCGCGCGCAGCCCCGGGCGCGCGGTCTCCTGGAGGATGCGCAGGCCCGTCTTCGCGAGGATGCGGTTCTCCCCAAGGAGAGGGACCAGGTCCGCCACCGTGCCCATGGCGACCAGGTCCAGGTAATCCCTGAGCTTCACGCGCGCCGCGACCGGGTGGTTCTCGTTGCGCAGCCGCTTGAGGAGCCCGTGCATGAGCTTGAACACGAGGCCGACCGTGCAGAGATGCTGCCACGCCGGCTGGGCGAGCTCGCCGGCCGCGCCCCCGACATGCGGGTTCACCAGGATGCCTGTCCGTCCCGCGCCGTCCTTGGAGCGGTGGTGGTCGACCACGAGGACATCGATCCCCTGCCCCGCCAGGTAGTCGATCTCCTCGTGGGAGTTTGTCCCGCAGTCCAGGACGATGAAGAGGCCCGGGCGGCCCGCCTCGAGCGCCCGGTCGATCGCGCTGCGCGACAGCCCGTACCCGTCCTCGGAGCGGCGCGGGACAATGAAGCTGGGATTGAGGCCGAAGCGCCTGAGCACCGACACCAGGAGCGCCGTGCTGCTGACGCCGTCCACGTCGTAGTCGCCGAGGACGACGACCCTTTCCCCGGCCAGGATGGCCGCCCTCAGCCGGGCCACCGCGGGTTCGATGTTGGAGAGGAGAAACGGATCCCCGAGGCCGGAGAGGTCCGGGCGAAGGAACTCCTTCGCCTCGGCGGGGTCCCGGTGCCCCCCGCGGATGAGGAGCTCGGCGACGACGGGCCCCACGCCCGCGCGCCGGCTCAATTCCTCGGTCTCGCCGGCCGGAACAGGCGTGTGGATCCAGAGCATGTCCCCGGTCCCAAGGTCAGCGCGAAGCCTTGCTTGAGCCCGTCCACTCGTACTTTGGCGCCACGTCGGAGTGGGCCTCGACATGCTTTCGGTCTCCCTTGTGCCACCAGTAGAAGACCTGGGCCGCCTGGAAGATCGCCGAGAACGTGCTGGTGACGATGCCGATAAGGAAGGTGAACGAGATGTCCTTGAGGACGCCGCTGCCGAAGATGTAGAGCGAGAGAGCGGCCAGGAACGTGGTCGAGGAGGTCATGATCGTGCGCGCGAAGACCTTGTTGATGGCCGAGTTGACGATTTCGCGCAGGGACCCGGTCGGGTTGACCTTGAGCTCCTCCCGGATGCGGTCGAAGACGACGACGGTCTCGTTGATCGAGTAGCCCGCGATGCAGAGGATCGCGGCCACCATCGGCGCCGAGAACTGGCGGCCCGTCAGGACGAAGATGCCGATCGTCATGAGGATGTCGTGCAGGATGGAGACCATCGCCCCGACCCCGAAGCCGAACTCGAACCGGAACGCGATGTAGAGCAGGATCGTCAGCATGGAAACGCCTATCGCCTTGCCCGCGTTCGAGAGGACCTCCTGGCCGATCGTGGCCCCGACGTGCTCCTCGCCGACCTTCACAAGGCCCGCTTCGGGGTAGTCCCTCTGCAGGGCCTCGACGAGGGCTCCCGACTTGCCCTCCGGCGTCTCGATCTTCAGCTGCTCTCCGCCGCCGCCGAGCGATCCCTCGTAGGAGATGTTGGGTTCGCCAATCCTCTCCACCTCGGCGGTCTTCCTGATCTTCGCCTCGTCGAGGTGCTCCCTGTACTGCAGGGTGACCACGTCGCCGCCCGAGAAGTCGATGTTGAAGATTGAGCCCCCCTTGTAGACGGCAACCCCGAGCCCGATGAGGACGATGAGCCACGAGGTGGTGAACGCGGGGAGGCCGTACCTGACGAAGTCCACGTGGATGGCCTTGAGCAGGTGCCTCATCTTGATCTTCTTCAGCGTGCCCGAGTCGATCAGGAGCTCCATGAGCAGGTGCGCCGTGATAAGGACGGTGAACATCGTCGAGAGGACGCCTATCGCCAGCGTCACCCCGAATCCGCGGATGGGCCCCCTCCCGAGCCAGATCATGATGGCGCAGATCAGCAGCTGGACGACGTGCGCGTCGATGATCGTCATCAGCGCCTTCGTGAAGCCCGTCTGGTTCGCGTTCGAGAGGGTCTTGCCGGCGGCCAGCTCCTCGCGCATGCGCTCAAAGATCAGGATGTTCGCGTCGACCGCCATGCCGATCGTCAGCACGATGCCGGCCAGTCCCGGGAGCGTCATCGTCGCCCCGAGGTTCGCCATCACCCCGAGGATGATCACCAGGTTGACGAGGAGCGTCACGACGGCGACGGCGCCGCCCGTCGTGTAGAAGGTGAGCATGAAGCCCGCGACGACGGCCAGGCCGATGAGCGACGCGCGCACGCCGCTCGCGATCGCGTCCGCGGCGAGCGAGGGGCTGACCTCGAACTGCTCCACGACCTTCAGGGGGAGGTCGAGCGGGTTGTTCAGGACGTTGGCGAGGTTGAGCGCCTCGCGGTCGGTGAA
>DATNLY010000290.1:0-6483 GCA_035602635.1 Opitutaceae bacterium
TTCTTCGCCGCGTTCTCGTTCCTGGACTGCGTCGGCAGCGGCGAGCCGTTCGAGGCGGCGAGCGTGTTCGTGCCGCGCTGGCAGGTGGCGCACCGGGGAGGGCGGACGACGGCCGTCGCCAACATGCTCGTGGAGGGCGACTCGCGGATCGAGCCGATCGCGGAAAAGGTGCTCAGGGCGCACGCGAAGTTCCGCTCCTTCGACTTCCTCCCGCCCGGGCTCCAGGGCGCCCGGGCCGCGCGCGCGACTTCCGCCGGGGGGCCGGGCGACAGGGAGCGCTACGAGGGGGCGGTGCGCCGCGCCCTGGCGCGGATCTCGGCGGGGGAGTTTGAGAAGATCGTCCTCGCCCGGGCAAAGGACGTCACGGGCATTGCCCCCCTTCATCCCCTGAGGATGCTCAACGGGCTGCGGCAGCGCTTCCCCGACTGCAGCGCCTTCTCGGTGGCGAACGGGCGGGGCCAGAGCTTCATCGGCGCAAGCCCGGAGATTCTCCTGCACGTGGAGGGAGGCGTTGTCCGCACGGAGGCCCTGGCCGGGTCGGCCGGCAGGGGGGCGACCGCAAGCGAGGACGCGGCACTGGGAAGCGGGCTCCTTCGCAGCGAAAAGGACCTGCGGGAGCAGCGGATCGTGCTCGACTCGATCGTGCGAAGCCTGGCGCCGCTCGGGCTCGACCTGAGATTCGAAGGGCGCCCCGTCCTGCGGCGCCTGTCCAACGTGCAGCACCTCCACACGCCGGTCGAGGCGGCCCTGCCCGAGGGGGTCACGCTTCTTGAGATGTTGGGAAGGCTGCACCCGACGCCCGCCGTCGGCGGGTCGCCTGGCGGGAGCGTCGTGCCGCTGATTGCCGGGCTGGAGGGGTTTCCCAGGGGACTTTACGGGGGCGCCCTGGGGTGGATTGACTCATGCGGGGGCGGGGAGTTCATCGTGGGCCTGCGCTCGGCGCTGGTCGACGGGGCCTGCGCCCGGATGTATGCCGGGGCGGGGATCGTGGCCGGATCGGCTCCCGAGATGGAGTTTGCCGAGACCGAGCTCAAGTTCAGGGCGATGCAGGACGCGCTGCTAGACGGGTGAGGGGAGTCTTAGGACCGATGAAGCCGCCCTCGCTTGACTCCCGCAACGTGAACGCCCTCTGGGGGAGCGTGGTAGCCGAGACGCTTGTGCGCATGGGGGTGACGCGCGCCGTGGTCTCCCCAGGATCGAGGTCGACGCCGCTCGCATTTGCATTCGCCAGGCACCCGGGGATGGACGCGGTCGCGGTCCTCGACGAGCGCTCCGCGGGCTTCCTTGCGCTCGGCATGGCGAAGCGGGACCTGAGGCCGGTCGTCGTCCTGTGCACGAGCGGGACGGCGGGAGCCAATCTCTACCCGGCGGTGATCGAGGCCCATGAGTCCGGGGTGCCGCTCATTGTAGTCACGGCCGACCGCCCCCCGGAGATGCGGGAGTGCGCCTCGGGCCAGACGATCAACCAGCACCGGCTCTACGGCATCTTCGCCCTCCTGCACCACGAGCTGGCGATCCCCGAGGCCAACCTGCCGATCCTCCGCTACCTTCGCCAGACGGTGGCCCACGGCGTCGAGCGCTCCCTCGGGCCGCCCGCGGGCCCGGTCCATTTCAACGCCCCCTTCAGGGATCCCCTCGCGCCCGTCGACGACGGGGGCTCGACCGAGGCGTTTGCGGCCAGCGTCAACTGGGAGGATTTCTTCGGGCACCTTTGCCCGCCGGCCCCGGTCACGGTCGCCTCCGGGCTCCCCGCGTTCCCCCATTCGGTCCACGGCGTCATCGTCGCCGGCCCCGCGCTCACGTCCGACCCGGCGGGGCACTCCGCGGCCGTCGGCGAGATCGCGCGCAGGCTCGGCTGGCCGGTCCTGGCGGACGGCCTGTCGCCGGTCCGCAACCACGCCGCCGGCGTGCCCCACCTGGTGACCCGGTACGATACGGTCCTCCGCTCTCCCCGGGCCGCCGACTCCCTGCGCCCCGAGTATGTCCTGTGCCTCGGGGAATGGCCGACCAGCAAGGTGCTCCGCGGCTGGATCGAGGCGAGCGGCGCGCCGGTCCTCTTTGTCACCGAGCGCCCCGACAACCGGGACGCTCTGCACGGCCGCACCCGCAGGGTCGTCACGTCCCTGGCCGCGCTGGCGGCCGGCCTGCCCGTTGCGGACGCCCCGAACGGCTACGAGCGGCTGTGGTCCTCAATGGAGGCCAAGGCGAGGGAGGCGCTCGACGCCCGCCTCGGCGCCGAGGAGGCGCTTGTCGAGCCCAAGGCCGCCTGGCTCATGGCGGGGCACCTGCCCGTCAACTCCTGCCTCTTCGCCGCCAACAGCATGCCGGTGCGCGACATGGAATTCGTGTGGCCGGCGAACGACCGGGGCATCCGGGTCTTCTTCAACCGCGGGGCCAACGGGATCGACGGCACGCTCTCCACGGCGCTCGGCGTCGCGCATGGCGGCGCCCCTGCCTTCCTTCTCACCGGGGACCTCGCGCTCCTGCACGACTCGAACGGGTTCCTGCTGGCGCCGAAGTTCAAGGGGAGCCTGACGATCGTCCTCATAAACAACCACGGGGGCGGGATCTTCGAGCACCTTCCCGTGGCCCAGTTCGGCCAGATCTTCGAGGAGTTCTTCGCGACCCCCCAGGAGGTCGACTTCGCGCGCCTGTGCTCGGCCCACGCGGTCGCCCACGTCCACGTGGAGGACTGGGCGCATTTCGAGCACCTGCTCTCCGGGGCGCCGCCCCCGGGAATCCGCGTCCTGGAGCTGCGCACGGACCGCAAGCGGGACGCGGCCTGGCGCAAGGAGGCGTTTGCATCCGCGGCAAGGGTTGTCTAATCCACGCCCCTCCCATGACTCCCAAATGGAAAGCCGCCGGAAGCTATTCCGACATCCTCTACCACAAGGCGGACGGGATCGCCAGGGTGACGATCAACAGGCCGCAGAAGCGCAACGCCTTCCGGCCGGAGACGATTTCCCAGATGATCGAGGCCTTTGGGGACGCGCGCGACGACCAGAGGATCGGCGTCGTGCTCCTCACGGGCGCGGGCCCCCACACCGACGGGAAGTACGCGTTCTGCTCCGGGGGGGACCAGAGCGTCCGGGGGAGCGCGGGCTACGTGGGAAATGACGGGGTCCCCAGGCTCAACGTGCTCGACCTCCAGAGGCTCATCCGCTCCATGCCGAAGGTCGTGATAGCGCTCGTCGCGGGATACGCGATCGGCGGCGGCCACGTGCTCCATGTCGTGTGCGACCTGACGATCGCGGCAGACAACGCCGTGTTCGGGCAGGTGGGGCCCGCGATGGGCAGCTTCGACGGCGGCTTCGGGGCGGGCTACCTTGCGCGCGTCGTCGGCCAGAAGAAGGCGCGCGAGATCTGGTTCCTGTGCCGCAGGTACGGCGCGGCCGAGGCGCTCGGGATGGGCCTCGTGAACGCGGTGGTTCCCGTCAAGGCCCTGGAGGGGGAAGGCGTCGCCTGGGCGAGGGAGATCCTCCAGAAGAGCCCGCTCGCCATCCGCCTGCTCAAGAGCGGGTTCAACGCCGAGCTGGACGGGCAGGCCGGGATCCAGGAGCTGGCCGGCAACGCGACCCTGCTCTACTACATGAGCGAGGAGGCGAAGGAATTCCACTCGGCCCAGAAGGAGAAGCGCAAGCCGGACTCGCGCAGGTTTCCCTGGCTGCCCTGACCCGCCGGGCCGCCTCAATAGTGGTATCTCAACTGGGCGATCAGGAGGTTCCCGCCGTCCGCCTTGTACACCATCCGATGCTCCTCGGTTATCCGCCGGGACCAGAATCCTGCAAGCGCGTAGCGAAGGGGTTCGGGATTCCCGATCCCAGACGTCGGATTGCGGCTCGCGTCCTTGATGAGTAGGTGGATGCGCTTCACAACCTTCGTGTCAGTTCCCTGCCAATGCAGGTAGTCCTCCCAGGCCCCCGGCGCGAAAATGATCCTCATTTCCGGGCAAGCTTGTGTTCCCTGCCTTTTCCCCGGGAAAGTTCCTCCATTGCCTGCAGCAGCCTTCGAGCGTTGGCCGGGCTGCGCAGGAGATGGGCCGTCTCCTCGAGCTGGCCATACTCCTCAAGGGACAGCATCACGACGGCCTGCTGCTTTCCGGTCCTGGTGATCGCGACCGGGGCGCAGTCCTCGCAAACCCGGTCCATGGTGGAGGCGAGATTCTGGCGGGCGGCGGTATAGGTGACCGTTTTCATGTACAGGAACCTGTACAGGCGCAGGGCCGCTGTCAACCCCCGGCAGCCGAATGCCCGTCGGAGCTGGCCGCCTACTTCCCGAGTGCCTTGCGCAGGTCCGGCAGCTGGCCCGCGGATCCGAGGAACGTGTTCCGGCTCCCTATGAACTTGGCGTACTCGTCCATGAAGACCTTGCCCGGAGGGCGGAAGTCGAACTCGCCCGGGTGGTCACGGAAGAACTCGCGGTGGACGCGGGTCCAGACGAGCCGGCCGTCGGTGTCGATGTTCACCTTGGTGACGCCGAGCTTTGCGGCGGGAAGGTACTCGTTGGGGTCCACTCCCACGGTGTTGGCCATCGTGCCCCCGGCCGCGTTGATCCTGTCGACCTCCTCCTTGGGGACCGAGGACGACCCGTGCATGACGAGGGGAAAGCCCGGCAGGAGCGCCTGGATCTTCTTCAGGATGTCAAAGTGCAGCGACTGGCGGCCCTTGAACTTGTAGGCCCCGTGGCTCGTGCCGATCGCGCAGGCGAGGGAGTCGCAGGAGGTCTTTTCCACGAACGCCTTGGCCTCCGAGGGATTGGTGAGCGCCGCGTGGCCGTCCTCGACCTTGATGTCCTCCTCGACTCCCCCGAGCATCCCGAGCTCGGCCTCGACGGACAGGCCCTTGGCGTGCGCCGCGTCGACGACGCGCCTCGTGATCTCGGCATTCTTGTCAAAGGTCTCGTGCGAGGCGTCGATCATGACCGAGCTGTAGAAGCCCGACTTGATGCAGTCGTAGCAGGTCTCCTCGTCCCCGTGGTCCAGGTGCACCGCGTAGATCGCGTCCGGGAAAATCTCGCCTGCCGAGCGGATGATGGCCTCCAGCATCCGCTTGTCGGTGTACTTGCGCGCCCCCTTGGAGATCTGGATGATGAAGGGGGCCTGCGACTGTATGCAGCCCCGGAAGAGGCCCATCGCCTGCTCCGCATTGTTGATGTTGTACGCGCCGACGGCGTATCTCCCGTAGGCGTGCTTGAAGAGCTGGGCGGTGGTAACGATCATGGGAGGCAATGGAATACGCTTTTGGTCGCGGGGGCGACAAGCGTTTTTGGCGTCCCGACGCCCGAGCCTATCCGCCGCCGCCCACGCTGCCCGTAGCAGGCGCCGTGCCCGAGGGCGCCGCGGCGCCGCCGCGCGCTCCCTGGTTGGCGCCGCGCATGAGCTGCATCATCTGCTGCTGGGCCTGCTGCTCGGCCTGCACCTGCTGGAGGGCCGCCACCTGCGGCTGGGAGAGGACGCCCTGGGCCGCCGTCAGGGCCTCGGGCGTGATCCGCGCGTTGCCGCCGCCGTTGACGAGGCTCAGGAGGTTGGGTCCGGGATCGCCGCCGTTCGCCGCGCCCGCGGTCCCGTTGCCGGCGCGCTGGGGCTGGTTCTGGGCGAGGAGCTGCACCATCTGGTTGGCCTCGTCGTCCGTGAGCGGCGTCTGGGTGTAGCTGAGCTGCTGCTGCAGGGTGTTGACGGTGTTTCTCTCCGGCAGCGTCTGCTGGTACTGCTGGTACTGCTGGAATCCCGCGTCGCCGAGCGCCTGCTGTATGCTCGCGTCGACCTGGGATACCGCCTGGTTGACCAGCGTCTTGTAGCCGTCCGGATCGGTCCTGGGATTGATCCCCTGCTCGCGGGCCGCCTGGAGGGTGTCCATGAGGGCCTGCTGCTTGTCCGCCAGGAGCGACTGGAACTGCGCAAGCTGGTCGGGGGTCAGGTTGAGCGACTTGAAGAGCGGGCCGTAGGTCTGGCTCAGCCTGCCCTTCATCTGGAGGGCGATAAGCCGCTGGAACTCGGGGGTTGCAGCCACCTGGGCAAAGGCCCCGAAGCGGCCGCCCGCGCGGCCCCTGCCTGCGGCCGTCGCCGGATTGTCGCCCTCCGTGCCGTCGCCGGCCACGCCCTGGCCCCCGCGCCGCCCCCTCATGGCCGCCAGCCTGTCCTCCAGCGACTTTATCGCCTTCCTGGCGTCAGCAAGCTGCTTCCTGGCCATCGCCAGGTCCCCGTCGGCGACCTGCGCCCTCAGGTCGATCAAGTCCCGGTACTGGCGCCACGAGATCGCGGCCAGCGTGGCCACGGCGAAGGCAAGGACGATGATCAGGGTGTTCTTGGAGGGCTTCACGTTCCGTTGTAAGAGGTTGGGCTCAGCAGGTGAGACGCGGCCGGCGGGGAAAGGTTTCCCTAGGGTGGGGGCGCCTCTGTCTTCGCCTCGGGCGCCTTGCGCTTCAGTCTCTTCCCGCGTGCGGGGGCGTTCGGGTCCTTTGGCGGGCGCGGGGCGAACTCGAAGC
>DATNLY010000310.1:0-4119 GCA_035602635.1 Opitutaceae bacterium
ACCTTGGTCAGGAGCCGCGCCTCGATCATTTCCTGGCTCCCCCCTCAGGAGCCTATCGGGTGCCAGGTCGTCTTCAGCTCCACGAAATCGCGGATCGCGTCGAGCCCCTGCGCCGAGTCCTCGAACCACTCCGAGCGGCCGTCCGTGAAGCGCACGCGCTTGACGCTCTCGGCGGCGCCGAGCCGGAGCGCCTTGCGCTCGTCCCCGGCGACCGCCGCGTAGATGGCCCGGATGTGGGCGTGGGTGGCGAAGGTCGGCACCAGCTCCCTCCGGTAGCCCGTCAGGATGTTGACGACGCCGCCCGGCAGGTCGCTGGTCGCCAGCATCTCCCCGAGGAGGATCGCCGGATAGGGGATCTTCTCGGACGCGAGGGCGACGACCGTGTTTCCGCACGCTATGGCCGGGGCCACCATGGAGATGAGCCCCAGGAGCGGCGGGCTGTCGGGGGCGATGACGCCCACGACCCCCATGGGGTCGGTCACGGTGAAGCTGAAGTGCGGGGACGCCACCGGGTTCACGGAGCCGAGGAGCTGCTCGTACTTGTCCGCCCAGCCCGCGTAGTGGATCAGGCGGTCGACCGCGACGGAGGTGCCCCTGGCGGCGTCGGCCCTGCGGGCGCCGAAGAGGACCAGCGAATCCACCAGTTCCCCGCTCCTCGCCTCTATCATCTCGGCCAGGCGGTAGAGGATCTGGGCGCGGTTGTAGGGGGTGCGCCTCGCCCAGCCGGGCCCCGCCTTGGCGGCCGCCTCGACGGCGTTCCTCAGGTCCTTGCGCGTGCACTGCGGGATGTTCGCGAAGAAGGCGCCGTCGGCGCCGCTGACCTTGAACGTCCGGGCGCTCTCGGAGCGCACGAACGCGCCGCCGACGTAGACCTTGGGGGTCTTCGTCACCGGGATGCGGGCCTTTTTCCTCGGGGTCATTCGAGTTTCGCGTAGTCGAGGAGGCCCTGCCGGCCGCCCTCGCGCCCGAAGCCGCTCTCCTTGTAGCCGCCAAAGGGCGACGACGGGTCGAACCGGTTGAAGGTGTTGGCCCAGACGACGCCCGCCTTGAGCTCCGTCGACATCCGCAGGATCCGCGAACCCTTGTCGGTCCAGACTCCCGCGCTCAACCCATAGGGCGTGTTGTTGGCCTTCTCGATCGCCTCGTCGACCGTGCGGAACGTGAGGATCGAGAGGACCGGCCCGAAGATCTCCTCCCGGGCGATCCTGTGGCTCTGGGTGACGCCCGTGAAGAGCGTCGGCGGATAATAGAACCCCTTCTGGGGCAGCTGGCACGGGGGCTGGAACATCGTGGCGCCCTCCCGGACGCCGCTTGCGACCAGCCGGCGGATCGTCAGGAGCTGCTCCCTGGAATTGATCGCACCCAGGTCGGTGTTCTTGTCGAGCGGGTCCCCGACGCGCAGGACGCGGATGCGGCCCTTGAGCCTGGAGATCACCCGGTCGGCGACCGGCTCGTGGACGAGGAGCCGCGAGCCGGCGCAGCACACGTGGCCCTGGTTGAAGAAAATCCCGTTGACGATGCCCTCCACCGCCTGGTCGATCGGCGCGTCGTCGAAAACGATGTTCGCGGCCTTCCCGCCAAGCTCCATCGTCATCTTCCGGTCGGTCCCGGCGAGCTGGCGCATGATCGCCTTGCCGACCTCCGTCGAGCCGGTGAACGCGACTTTCGCGGCCGACGGGTGGCCCATGACCAGGGCCCCCGTCTTCCCCGCCCCGGTGACGAAGTTGACGACCCCGGGCGGGAGCCCCGCGTCCTGGAGTATCTCGGCGAGCTTGAGCGCCGTGATCGAGGTCGTCTCCGCGGGCTTGAGGACGACGCAGTTTCCCATGGCAAGCGCCGGGGCGAGCTTCCAGGCCAGCATGAGCAGGGGAAAGTTCCACGGGATCACCTGGCCCACGACGCCGAGGGGCGCCACGGACCTGCCAGGCGCCACGTACTCCAGCTTGTCCGCCCATCCCGCGTGGTAGAAGAAGTGCGCCGCGGCCATCGGTACGTCGAAGTCGCGCGACTCCTTGATGGGCTTGCCGCCGTCCATGGTCTCCGCGACCGCGAACTCCCTGGCCCGGTCCTGCAGGAGGCGCGCGATCCTGAAGAGGTACTTGCCGCGTTCCCGGCCCGGCAGGCGGGCCCACGGCCCGAACGCCCGGGCCGCCGCCCGGTAGGCGTCGTCCACGTCCGAGGGCCCCGCCAGCGCGATCTCGGCGAGCTTCTCCTCGTTCGCCGGGTTGATGGAGTCGAAATGCCTCCCCGAGCGCGGGCGAACGAACTCGCCGCCTATGAACAGGTCGTAGCGCGCCTTCAGCTTCGGGTCGGCGGTCTCGGGGGCCGGGTCGAACTCCCAGAGGTCCCCGAAGATGAGGCCGGGGCGCCGCGTGGCCGTTGTCTTCCCTGTGGGCATGTCAGTAGCTCTCGGCGGCCTCGCTGAAGTGGTACGGCGCCTGGTAGGCCCCGGTCCTCTCCTTCTCGGTCTGCCTCAGGAGGTCGTTCAGGAGCGAGCTCGCGCCAAAGCGGTAGCGCCTCGGGGTCAGCCAAGCGTCGCCAAGGGTCTCCTTGACCGCGATCAGGAACTGGAGCGCCTGCTTCGCCGTCCGGATCCCCCCCGCCGCCTTCATCCCGATGGCGACGCCGGTGTCCATGTAGAAGTCCCTGATGGCCTCGATCATCACCTGGTTGTTGCCGAGCGTCGCGTTGAGCGCCGTCTTTCCCGTGCTCGTCTTGATGAAGTCGCCCGGCCGAAGGACCCCCATTGCCAGGAAGGAGGCCGCGCGGATGCTGTCGAAGGTCTCGAGCTCGCTCACCTCGAGGATCACCTTGAGCGCCGCGGGCCCGCAGGCGTCCACGACGCCCGCGATCTCGTCCTCGACCCTCGAGAACTCCCCCGCGAGGAACGCGCCGCGGTTGATGACCATGTCCACCTCGTCGGCCCCGTCGGCGACCGCGCCCCTGACCTCGGCCAGCCTCGTGCGGTAGTGGGTTTGCCCCGAGGGAAAGGCCGTCGCGACCGAGGCGACCTTGACGCCGGAGCCCCCGACGCCCGCCCGGGCGCACCGGACCATCGAGGGATAGACGCAGACGGCGGCGGCGTGCGGGACACCGGGGTCCTCGTGGGGGCGGATCGCCTTGCGGCAGAGCGACTCGATCTTCCCCGGGGTGTCCTTGCCCTCGAGGGTCGTCAGGTCGGTCATCGAGACGGCCATCCGCAGGCCCCACAGCTTTGCCGCCTTCTTGATGCTGCGGGTCGTGAACTTCGCCACGCGCTCCTCCACGCCGACCTGGTCCACGGCCCCGACCTCGTCGAGAAGCCGCGCGTGGGCCGCGTGGGATTTGCGAGGCAGCATCGGCCCACTATCGCCGCGTTTCCTCGTCAAAACAATTGAAAAACGGGGCGCCAGGCGGCCATCCTGCCCCATGGCCACGCGCCCGGAACTGCAGCTCGTCAGGTCGCTGCGCGACAAGAAGCACCGCGAGGAGCTGGGGCTCTTCGCGGTGGAGGGGGAGAAGATCGTGGCCGAGCTCCTGGCCGCCGGCCACCCGTTCGAGAGGATCTACGCGACCCCGGCCTGGAAGGGCGAGAGGACCCACGAGGTCAGCGAGGCCGAGATGGCGCGCGCGAGCCACTTTCCCGACCCGTCGCCGGTGCTCGCGGTCGGGCGCATCCGCCGCGGGGCTCTGGCGCCCGGCGAGCTCGACAGCGGCCTCACGCTGGCGCTTGACGGCGTCCAGGACCCGGGAAACGTCGGCACGATCCTGCGGATCGCCGACTGGTTCGGGATCGGCCGGGTGCTGCTCTCCCCGGGGTGCGCCGACCTGCACTCGCAGAAGGTCATCCAGGCGAGCATGGGCTCGTTCGCGCGCGTCCGGGCGGTCGACGCCGAGCTGGGCGCCGCGCTATCCGGGCTCCGCGTCCCGGTGATCGGCTGCGAGCTCGGGGGCCGCGACGTCCACGGGCACCCGGCCGTCGCCGACGCCGTCATCGTGATCGGGAGCGAGGGGCGCGGCATCTCGGACGCGGTCCGGCGGCGCCTGGCGTATTCGGTGACGATACCCGGGGGGGGCGCCGCCGAGTCCCTCAACGCGGCCGTCGCCGCGGGGATCGTGTGCGACAACCTCTGCCGGCGA
>DATNLY010000318.1:0-17504 GCA_035602635.1 Opitutaceae bacterium
GGTCCCCCAGACCGAGTCGACCCCGTTCTGGCCCCGTTCGCCCTACGGCTGCGCCAAGGCCTACGCGTACTACCTGACGGTCAACTACCGCGAGAGCTACAACATCCACGCGAGCAATGGCATCCTCTTCAACCACGAGTCGCCCCGGCGCGGGGAGACGTTTGTCACCAGGAAAATCACCCGCGCGGCCACCAGGATCAAGGTGGGCCTGCAGAAGTCCCTCTACCTCGGCAACCTCGACGCCCAGCGGGACTGGGGCTACGCGAAGGAGTACGTCGAGATGATGTGGCTCATGCTCCAGCAGGACCAGCCCGACGACTACGTGGTCGCGACCAATGAGACCCACAGCGTCCGGGAGTTTTGCGAGCAGGCCTTCGGCCTTGTGGGCCTGGACTGGAAGAAGTACGTCCCGCACGACGCGCGCTACGAGCGCCCGGCCGAGGTGGAGCTCCTGATCGGCGACCCCGCCAAGGCCTCGAGGCAGCTTGGCTGGAGCCCGAAGGTCCGGTTCAAGGAGCTGGTGAAGATCATGGTCGAGCACGACCTCGACCTCGCCAAGCGCGAGGCCCAGATACTGAAGCTTCCGAGTCCGTGACAAAGCTCTTCATCGCAGGCCACCGCGGCATGGTGGGCTCCGCGCTCGTCCGCAGGTTCCGGAAGGAGCCCGGCTTTGAGCTTGTCCTGAGAGACCGCGGCGCGCTCGACCTCGGCAGCTCGCTTGCCGTCGAGGCGTTCCTCGCCGCCGAGAAGCCCGACGTCGCGATAATCGCGGCGGCAAAGGTGGGGGGGATCCACGCGAACAGCACGAAGCCCGCGGAATTCCTCCATGAGAACCTGGCAATCGCCTCAAGCACGATACACGGGGCGTATCGGGCGGGCGTTCGGCGCCTCCTCTTCCTCGGGAGCTCCTGCATCTACCCGAAGCACGCGCCGCAGCCGATGCCCGAGGACTGCCTGCTCACGGGCCCCCTTGAGCCCACGAACGAGGCGTATTCTATCGCGAAGATCGCGGGCCTGAAGCTCTGCCAGTACTACCGCAAGCAGCACGGCGTGGTCTTTCATTCCGTGATGCCGACGAACCTCTACGGGCCCGGCGACTTCTACCACCCACAGGATTCACACGTGCTGCCGGCCCTCATCCGCAGGTTCCACGAGGCGAGGGAATCCCGGTCCGGCGAGGTCAAGGCATGGGGAACCGGCACGCCCAGGAGGGAATTCCTCCACGTGGACGACCTGGCCGACGCGTGCGCCTTCCTCATCGGGCAGGAGACCCCCCCCGACTGGATCAACGTCGGGACGGGGACGGACGTCACGATCCGCGAGCTCACGGAGATGGTGGCAAAGGCGACGGGCTACCGGGGCACGATCGCATGGGACGCCTCGATGCCCGACGGCACCCCGCGAAAGCTCCTCGATGTCTCGAGGATGTCCGCCCTGGGCTGGAGGGCCCGGATCGCGCTCAGGGACGGCATCAGCGCCACGTACGCGAGCTTCCTTGAGGAGAAGAAGTCGGGCACCCTCCGCGAGTAGCCCCTTCCAGACGTGGCCGAGGAAATTCCAAGCCTGCCTGCCGAGGTCGAGGACGCGGGGCCGAAGAAGTCGTTCTGGGGCCACCTGGGGGACCTCCGGACGGCGCTCATCCGCTCGGTGACCGCGATCGGGATTGCCCTTGTCGTCTGCCTCTTCCTGAGCCCCTGGATCGTCGGGGTCTTGGAGTACCCCATCCGCAGGCTGCACATGTTCGAGGCCCCGAGGCCGACCGTCACGCTCGAGATCGGCGACGCGAAACTCGGCCCGTTCCCGGTCACGCGCGAGCAGTTCCCGGGGCTTCCCCCCGGCGAGGCCCCCAACGTGGTGTTCCGCGTGGGAACGGCGCCCATGGGCAAGGAGCAGGTCGCCACCCTCACCATGGACACCGGGCCCCAGTCGGCGGGCGCGCTCGAGATCCGGCTGATCAACCTGAGCCCTGCCGAGGCGTTCATGGTGGCCTTCCACGTCGCCATCTACGCGGCCCTGGCGGTCTCCTCGCCGTTCTGGATCTTCTACATGGGCGGCTTCATCCTGCCCGCGCTTAACCTCAAGGAGCGCAAGGTGATCTTCAGCTGGATAGGGTGGTCGGCGTTCCTGTTCCTAGCGGGCGTCCTGTCCACCTACTTCCTGCTGCTTCCGGTGGCGCTGCGCGCGTCGGTCAAGTACTCCGAACTCCTCGGGTTCTCCGCGCAGGACTGGAGGGCGCAGGACTACGTCGATTTCGCCTGCAAGTTCATCTTCGGGATGGGGCTCGGCTTCCAGTTCCCGCTGGTCGTCCTCTTCCTCGTCAGGATCGGGATCCTGACGCACGCGCACCTCGCGAAATACCGGCGCCATGTCGTCGTCCTCTCGCTGATCCTCGGCGCCCTGCTGACGACCCCCGAGGTGGTCACCCAGGTCGCGATGGCGGTCCCGCTCTACCTCCTCTACGAGATCTGCATCTGGATCGCCTGGTACTGGGAGCGCAAGAAGAGGAAGGCGGCCGGCGAGGCGCCGGCCTAGGCGCGACTGCCGCCTCCCCCATAATGGCACCGTGACCGCCTTCGAGCACACGCTTCTCATGCTTCTGCTGGTCGCCGGGCTCAGTGTCGTCGCCCGGTGGCTGCCGTGGCCGCAGCTCATCACCTACCTGGCCGGGGGCGTCGGCGCGGCGTTCCTGCCGGGGTTCCCGCGGTTCGCCCTGGACCCCGGGTTCTTCTTCCTCTGCTTCCTGCCGCCGCTCCTGTTCTCCGACGGATGGCTCATGCCCCTTCGGGAGTTTGGGAAGGCCAAGCGCCCGATCATTCTCCTGGCGATCGGCCTCGTCTCGTTCACGACGCTGGCCGTGGGCCTGGTGGCGCACTGGCTCGTCCCCGGCCTTCCGCTCGCCATGGCCTTCGCCCTCGGCGCCATCGTCTCGCCTACCGATGCCGTTTCCGTGAGCGCCATCACCGAGCGCCTCCGGGTCCCGGCGCGCGTCACCACCATCCTGAACGGCGAGAGCCTCATGAATGACGCCACGGGCCTCGTCGCGTTCAAGTTCGCCCTTGCCGCCGTTGTCGTCGGCACGTTCTCGCTGCGGGCCGCGGCCCTCGAGTTTTCCTACCTCGCCCTGGGGGGCTTCGCGGTCGGTCTGGCGGTCGGCTACGGCATCGGCCGGCTCCGCGACCTTCTCGTGCGCCTGCGCGCAAGCGACGCGCTGATCGAGGTCACGCTATCGCTGATGACGCCCTACGCCGCGTACCTCGCCGCCGAGCGCGTCGGGGTCTCGGGCGTGCTCGGGGTGGTCGCGGCCGGACTCTATTCCGGCTGGCGGGACCCGGTCCGCATGGACGCGGAGACGCGCCGCACCGCCTGGAATGTCTGGGAGCTGGTCCTCTTCTGGCTCAACGGCATCGCGTTTGTCCTTCTCGGCCTGCAGTTCCCGACGCTTCTTTCCGCCGTGGGAAGCCATTACTCGGCTCTGCAGCTCGCCGGGTTCACCGCGGCGGTCGCCGGGACGGCCATGGCGGCGAGGATCGCATGGGTCTTTCCCGGGGCCTACGCGCCCTTTCTTTTCCCAGCGGTGCGCAGGAGGGAGGTCCGCCCCGCGCCCTCGGCGGTGTTCGTGGTGAGCTGGGCGGGCATGCGGGGGACGGTCACCCTGGCCGCCGCATTGTCGATACCGCTTGCCTTGCCGAGCGGGTCGCCCTTCCCGGGCCGCGACATTGTCATCTTCCTGGCGTTCGGCGTGATCGCGACGACGCTTCTTGTCCAGGGTACGACGCTCGAGGCCGTCATCTGCGCGCTTGGGCTGCGGGAGGACGAGGACCGCCCCAGGGAGGAGCGCCTTGCGCGAATGACCGCCGTCGAGGCTGGGCTGAACGCCCTGCGTGACCTGGAGGGCTCCGCCGAGTCGGAGGACCAGCACGCCGCCCTGGGCCTGGTGATCGCCGAGTACGAGCAGCGGCTGTCGGTGCTCACCGCCGAGGGCGAGACGCAGCGGAGCGCGCATCGCCGCCGCAATGCGGGGCACCGCTACCACATGGCGGCCCTGAAGGCCGAGCGCCAGGCTCTTGACGGGCTGTGGCGCAGCGGCGCCATCATCGACGAGGTCCACAGGCCGCTCCAGGAGCTGCTGGACTACGAGGAGTCGATGCTGCTCGCCTCAGGCGCCGGTGCCGACGAGTGAGGCCTAGCGGTCCACCGACGCCATCGAGCGTTCGGAGTAGCGCTGGCCAGAAGTCGAGCCCGCCGGGAAGGCGGCGTCGATCTGGGCCAGCTCCCCGGCTGTGAGCTCCACGCCCAGCGCCCCGAGGTTCTCGTCGAGGTAGCGAAGCCGCTTCGTGCCCGGGATCGGGACCACATCGGGCCCCTGGGCGAGCACCCACGCAAGCGCCAGCTGGCCTGGCGTGCATCCCTTCGATTTCGCAAGGGCCTCGACCCGCGCGACGAGGTCGAGGTTCCTCTGGAAGTTCTCACCCTGGAACCGCGGGAAGTTCCGTCTGTGGTCGTCGGCGGCCAGGTCCTCGAATTTCCTCAGCTGACCCGTCAGAAACCCCCTCCCAAGCGGGCTGTAGGCGACGAAGCCGATCCCGAGCTCGCGGACCGCCTGAAGGAGCCCGTCCTCCGGGTCCCGGCTCCACAGCGAGTACTCGGTCTGCAGCGCCGCGATCGGATGCACGGCCGCCGCGCGCCGGATGGTCGCCGGCGAGGCCTCGGACAGCCCGAGGTGGCGGACCTTGCCATCCCTGACCAGCCCGGCCATCGCCCCGACCGTCTCCTCGATAGGCACCTTCGGGTCGACCCGGTGCTGGTAATAGAGGTCGATCACGTCGACCTTGAGCCTCGCCAGGCTGGCCTCGCAGCAGTCCCTCACGTACTGCGCGTCGCCGCGGACGCCCAGGAACTCGCCCTTCGGCCCGCGGACATTGGCGAACTTGGTCGCCAGCACCACCCGGCCGCGGCGCCCCGCGATCGCCTTGCCGACGAGGACCTCGTTCCGGCCGGAGCCGTACATGTCGGCCGTGTCGAGGAAATTGCCCCCGGCGTCGAGGTAATGGTGGATGACCCGGATGGACTCCGCGTCGTCCATCTGCGACGGGGCGTAGAACTCGCTCATCCCCATGCAGCCCAGGCCCATCGCCGACACGCTGAGGCCGCCCTTCCCAAGTTTGCGTTCGATCATGGTGGTGGAATTCGGTGGAGGGCACAATTATGGCACAGCCCGCGCGGCCCGCAAGGCCCCGCTTGAGATCCCCTTGGGGCCGGCCCGGCGCTCCAAGTCCGCTTGCGGTCGGGCAAGGACCCGGTTCTATTCACCCCCAACCATGATCTCACCAGAGACACTCAACCACATCGAGAACATCAAGAAGCGCGCAGGCCACCTGTGGAGGTTTCTTTGACGTCGACCAAAAGCGCCGGGAGATAGAGGCGATGGACGCCCAGATGGGCGAACCGGGGTTCTGGGGCAACAACGAGAGGGCCCAGAAGCACATTGCGCAGCTGAACGTGCTCAAGCGCGCCGTGCTGCCCGTCATCGCATTCCAGAAGAAGGTTGAGGATGCAGGCGTCATGGCCGAACTGGTCGAGGCCTCGGAGCCCGCACAGCGCGAGGGCTACGAGAAGGAGCTGGCCTCGGCGGTGGCCGCAATGGTGGACGAGCTCGACAGGCTTGAGATAGCCTCGTTCCTGACGGGCCAGTTCGACGGCAACAACGCCATCCTGTCGATCCAGGCCGGCGCCGGGGGGACCGAGTCCTGCGACTGGGCCGACATGCTCTTCAGGATGTACAACCGATGGGCTGAGCGGCGGGGGTTCAAGGTCGAGGTGCAGGATGTCCAGGCCGGCGACCAGGCCGGCATCACCAAGGCGACGCTCGTGCTCAGGGGCGAGAACGCCTACGGGTACGCGAAGGCCGAGCGCGGGGTCCACCGGCTCGTGCGGATCAGCCCGTTCGACTCGAACAAGCGCCGGCATACGTCGTTCTGCGCGGTGGACGTGATCGCCGAGATCAACGAGGACATCGCCATAGAGATCCCCGAGAGCGAGATCCGCGTCGATGTCTACCGCTCCTCCGGCAAGGGGGGCCAGGGGGTCAACACGACCGACTCCGCCGTCAGGGTCACCCACATCCCCACCGGAATCGTCGTCGTCTGCCAGAACGAGCGATCGCAGATCAAGAACCGCGCGAGCGCGATGAGCGTCCTGAAGGCGAGGCTCTACGAGAAGAGACTCGACGAGCAGCGCAGCGAGATGGAGAGGTTCTACGGGGAGAAGGGCGAGATCGGGTGGGGGAGCCAGATCCGCAGCTACGTGCTCCAGCCCTACCAGATGGTGAAGGACCTGCGCACGGGATACAGCACGAGCGACACGCAGGGGGTCCTGGACGGCGAGCTGGACACGTTCATCACGGCCTGGCTGCGCGCGGGCAGCCCCCGCCACCGGAACAAGGACATCCAGATCGACGACTAGGAGGAACCGGATGCCCAAGCTCCCCTACGAGACGCTGCGGTCGGCGTTCGCGGCCCAGCCGCTCTTCGAGGAAAAGACGTGGCGGATTTCGCCCGAGGCCTGGCCCATCCTGCCCGCGCAGGCGCAGGAGCTCGAGGCCATCGGCTCCGCGTGCCTCGAGTTTCACCAGGCCCTCGAGGCGCTCTACCTGCGCTCCGTGGCCGGGAAGAACCTCCTGCGGAACAAGCCGCTGACGGCGCCCTGGGTGGCCGAGTACCTGGACCGCGGAAAACCCGGGGCGCTGATCGAGCACGCGCGCGACCCCAGGAACCGCGGGAAGTTTCCCACGGTGCTTCGTCCCGACCTGATCCTGACCGACGAGGGCTTCGTGATGACGGAGCTCGATTCGGTCCCTGGCGGGATAGGTCTCACGGCGTTCCTCAACCGCCTTTACAGGGAAACCGGGGGAATCGTGGGCGGGGACGACGCGATGGTCCGGAACTTCCATGCCTCCCTGGCGGCCCTGAGGCCCGATGTGCGCAACCCGCTGATCGCGCTCGTCGTGAGCGACGAGGCGGCGACCTACCGGCCCGAGATGCAATGGCTCGCGAGCCAGATGCAGATCGCCGGCCAGCGCGTGTTCTGCATGAGGCCCGACGACCTGTTTCCCCTGGGAGGGGCCCTCTTCTTCGACGTGGACGGCAATCCCGAGAAGATCGACATCATCTACCGCTTCTTCGAGCTGTTTGACCTGGCGAGCATACCGACCGCGCCGTACATCCTCGAGGCCTGGGCCTCGAAGGAGGTCGCCATCGACCCGCCGATGAGGCCGTTCCAGGAGGAGAAGCTCGCGTTCGCTCTGTTCCACCACCACCTGCTTCAGGGGTACTGGTCGGAGGCGCTGGGCGCGGGCTCCCTGAAGCTGCTGCGCTCGCTCATACCTCCGTCGTGGGTGATGGACCCGTCCCCGCTGCCGCCCGGGGCGGTCCTCGACGGTCCCCGGCCGGGGGGTCGCGCCCTTGGCGAATGGCGCGACCTCATATCGGCGACGCAGAAGGAGCGCGACCTCATCATCAAGATCAGCGGATTCCACGAGACTGCCTGGGGGGCGAGGAGCGTCGTCCTCGGAAGCGACTGCTCGAGGGAGGAATGGCAGGCCGGGGTGGAGCGCGCGCTCGAACTTGCGCCGTCAAACCTCCATGTGCTCCAGGCGTACATGAAGCCGCGCCGCGTCCGGCACGTCCTGTACGGGGCGCAGTCGCCCCACGAGGCGCGGGAGTCCGACGGCCGGCTGCGGCTATGCCCCTACTATTTTGTCGTGGGTGGCAAGGCGCGCCTCTCGGGCGGCCTTGCGACATTCTGCCCGCCCGACAAGAAGATCATCCACGGGATGCAGGACGCGGCCCTGCTTCCGATCCGGGTGCCGGCGGCCTAGGCGCCGGCCGCCCCATCAGCTCTTGGGAGCCTGCGCCCGGATGTCGGCGAGGCGCTTCTCGATGGCGTTCTCCTTGTTGACAAGGTCCTGCTCGATCTTGGCGCGGTCGCCGCTGGTCACGATGCTCAGGTTCGCGGCGTCCTTGACGACATTGGAGGGGAGCATGAGAAGGCGCGTGATGATGCCCTCGTTGTCCTTGGAGCTGAGATAGAGCGCCGTAAGCTCGTGGTTGAGCTTGAGGGCGTCGTCGGCCGCCGCCTCGGTCTGCAGGACGGTGGAGTTCAGCTGCTGGTTGCGGGCCATCTCGCCGGTGAGGACGGTCCCCACCTGGTCGGAAATCCTCTGGCTGTACTTGTCGATCGACTGGCGGGTGAGGTTCTGGTCGCTGGCCATCTCGTTGAGGATAGGGGTAATCTTTACCACCATCCGCGACGAGACCTTGTCCACCTGCTCGTTCTGCATCTTTTCGGCCTCCTCCGGGGTCTTGGGAAGGGGGTTGTAGGGCTGGACCTTCTTGGCGATCGCCTCGGCGAGCGCGTCCATCCGTTCGCCGTTCAGCTTCTGGATCTCCTCGTCCGTGCGGAACATATCCGCCTCGCGCTTCGAGATGGCATCCTTGAGCAGCTTGTTCGTGGCTTCGATCGTCTGCCGGTTCTCCTCAGCCGACGCCTTGAGCGCCTCGTTCTGCTCGCGGAGCGGGACCAGATCAGCCTCCTCCTTCGCCGTCATGTCGGCGACCGTCTGAGTGTGAACCCAAAAGCCCGCTCCCGTTATGAGGATAACGGTTAGGATGATCGCCGGTAACTGTTCTTTGAGTTTTTGCCACATGGTGAGAAGGTTCCAGACTGGGTATTTGAGCGGAGAGTAACCACGAAAAGCATGTAAATGCAATGCCGACCTTGCACTTGGAATTGCGGGTTGTTTTTCAATCCCCGGGGTGCACGTTGATTCCATGAGCCTGAACCGCTGCGAGCAGACGATCTTTGACTACATGAGGGGCCATCCTGACGAGAGACAGTACCTGCACGACAAGGTTCGGGGATATGTGGCGGGATCGGCCGATGCCTCAACTGCCGTTGCCAGAATAGATTCCGAACTTTGGCGATACTATGAGGAGAGAAGCGCCGTGGTCCGTTCGTTTAACGATGCCCTTGGATCGGCGAGCCCAAGACGGACCAGCATGAAGAACCTTGCCGAGCTTTTGGTCAGACTCTGGACGGACCCAAAACCCAGGAAGACTCTGCCAGATGAACCCATTTAATGACTGTAAAATAATGATTTATAGCATTATATGTAATTTTAATACATGCGCATCGAAATCCTGTTCGAGGATGAAACCGATGCCCCCCGGGAGGCGTCTGTCAATGCGTGGATCATAGGTGCCCGGCTCTGATGCCGGCACGCATGAATAGGTAGCTAACGGGCCGCCAGGGGTATGGCGGCCCGTTTCCTTTGGCACGGATGGCGGGACCCGCGCTCTAAAGCGAGGCCGCCTCGGCCGACGAGGCGGCGACCGTGGCCTTGTCGTGAAAATCAGAGGGTGTCCCCGTCGACTTCACGATGCCCATGCGCACCACGAAGTCCCCGAAGCGCTCCCCTGGCAGGCGTTGCGCGGCATACTGCCTGAGGAGCGGGCGCACGGTGGGCACGATGTCCGCCGCACCAAGGGATGCCTTGTAGAGCGTGTTGAGCCGGGAGCCGTTGAATGCGGCGCCGAGGTACATGTTGTACTTGCCGGGGGCCTTCCCCACGAACCCGATCTCGGCGAGGTAGGGCCGGCCGCACCCGTTGGGGCATCCGGTCATTCGGATCACAATCGCGTCGTCGCGCAATCCCGCGGCCTCCACCTCCAGGTCAAGCTGGGTCACGAGCTCGGGCAGGTACCGCTCGCTCTCCGCAAGCGCAAGGCCGCAGGTGGGCAGTGCGACGCACGCCATGGAATTGAGGCGCAGCCCGGTGGCGTTGTGGGCCGAGTCGAGCCGATGCGCCTTGAGGAGGGCCTCGATCGCCGGGCGCTCCGCCGGCGAGACGCTTGCGATCATGAGGTGCTGGTTCGGCGTAAGCCGGAAATCGCCCCTGTGGACCTCCGCGACCGCCCGCAGCGCCCTCTTCACGTCGTCCTTCACGCGCCCGTTCTCGATGAACACGGTGAAGTGCGCGTCGCCGTTGGGCCCCTCGGTCCAGCCGTAGCGGTCGCCCGTGTCGGTGAATTCGAAGCGCCGCGGCGCGCCGAGCTCCCATCCGAGGCGGCGCTCGACCTCGCGGCGGATCCAGACCAGCCCGCGGTCGGCGACCGTGTACTTGAACCTGGCGTGCTTTCGGTCCGTCCTGTCGCCAAAGTCGCGCTGCACGGTGACGACCTTCTCGGCCACGTCGACGACCTGGTGCGGCAGGCAGAATCCCATGACGTCGGCGAGCCGCGGATAGGTCTCGACCTGGTTGAAGGACATTCCCATGCCGCCGCCTACGGTGACGTCGAAACCCGCAAGCCCCCCGTCGGCGTCGGCAATCGCGATGAATCCCAGGTCGTGGGCGAAGACATCGACGTCGTTGCTCGGAGGGATCGCGAACACCGTCTTGAACTTCCGGGGGAGGTAGGTCTCGCCGTACAGCGGCTCCTCGTCCTGCTCGGGCTCGCCCCCGGCCACGAGGGTGTCGTCAACCCACAGCTCGTGGTACGCCCTGGTTCGCGGCAGCAGGCGGCTGGCCACGGCCCTCGTGATCTCAAGGGTCTCTGCGTGCAGCCTGGAAAGGTGCGGGTTCGGGTTGCACATCACGTTCCGGTTCACGTCGCCGCAGGCGGCCAGCGTGTCGAGGAGCGCGGCATTCACCTCGCGGATCGCCGGGCGAAGGTTGCCCTTGATGACGCCGTGGAGCTGGAACGACTGCCGGTTCGTGATCTTCAGGGTCCCGTTTCCGCGCGCGTCGGCGATCGCGTCCATCGCCAGCCATTGCCGCGGCGTGCAGACGCCGCCGGGCACCCGGATCCGCGCCATGAAGATATACGCCTTCTCCTTGCCCTCCTTGCGCCGCTTCGAGCGCAGGTCGCGGTCGTCCTGGGGATAGATGCCGTGGAACTTCGTGAGCTGGCCGCTATCCTCGGTGATCGTTCCGGTGGAGGCGTCCATGAGGTCGCGCAGGATGTGCCCGCGCAGGTAATTGCTCTGCGCCTTGAGCTGCTCATTCTTGTGGAGCGGCTTGGGGTTGGAATTGTCCGCGTCGCTCATGGATGGGCGCCCACGTGAAGCGCCCTCGACAGTGAGGACGCGAGGCAGTCGATCGCGAGGGGATGCGTTCCCACGAGGCCGGTGAAATGGCAGCGGAGCCCGGGCGCGCGCGCCTCGGCGCTGCGGGCGATATGGGCAAGATCGCCGCCCGGGCCCGCGTGCCGGCCCGGCGAGAGGAACAAGGGCGAGATCAGGACGTCGCCGGAATCGAATCCGGGCGAAAGGAGCGCCTCGGTCAACAGGGGCCGGTTGAATTCGAACTCGGGCCCGTCGGGCGACTCCATGGAAGCTGCGGAGAGGCGGCTGACCGCCCCGCCAAGCATTGCGCGCACGCCGTCGGCGACCTCGTTGCGGACAGCGGCGGAGGCGGGCGAAGGGCCGCCGTGGTCGACGAGGACGACGGGGGGGCGCCGGAGTCCCGCGGCCGCCGAGGCCTCGCGGATCCGGTCCGCGGCAATCGCAGCAAGGACGTCGGCCGTGAGCCCATCCGCGAACAAATAGTCGAATCCCCGCGCCTCGGCCTGCAGGGCGTCGATGTCCCTGCGCAGGGACGAGCCAATCGCCCCCTGCGGGCTGATGAAGAATGGGATGAAGACAAACTCGTCCTCCCCGGCGGCCACCTGGTCCCGGACCCAGGGAAAGAGCGCCAATGCCGGGCCCCCGGGGAGGGCGTACGAGGGTATGTGGTCGCTGTGCTTCCACGACACCGCCTCAACGGTCGCCTGCGCCCTCGCGCCGACCGCGGCCGCAGCGGCCCGCAGGCCCGCATGGGCCGCGGGCTCAAGCGATCCGTTGTCTATGAGCGCGATCTTCACCGGGAAGCCGCCAGCTGCCTTGCAGACTCGAACCAGGCCAGCCTCTCCGAGAATGCGGCGACCTCCCCGATGATGATCATCGCGGGCGCCTCGACATGGTTGGCGTCCGCCAGGACCGCAATCGTTCCCAGCGTCCCCAGGATCCTCCGGTGCTGCTCCGTCGTGGCCGATTGCACGATCGCCGCCGGGGTCGAAGCCGGCATGCCCCCCGCCTCCAGGCGGCTCGCGATTGTCGCGAGGTTCTTCACGCCCATGTAGATGCAAAGGGTCGCCTTGAGGCGCGCGTAGTCCTCCCAATGGACCGTTGAGTCCGGCTTTGACGGGTCCTCATGGCCCGTGAGCAGCACGACGGCGGAGCTGTGGGACCGGTGGGTGAGGGGGATGCCCGCATAGGCGGCCGCGCCGAGGGCCGAAGTGACCCCGGGGACGATCTCAAAGGCGATTCCGGCCGCGGCCAAAGCGGCCGCCTCCTCGCCCCCGCGCCCGAATATGAACGGGTCGCCGCCCTTGAGCCTGACGACCGTCTTTCCCTCAAGCGCCAGCCGCACAAGGGTCTCGTCGATCTCGCCCTGGGGCCGGCAGAACTTCCCGCCCTTCTTTCCCGCGAACACGCGCTCGCAATCCGGCCCGGCCATGTCGAGGAGCCCGGGGGCGACCAGGTGGTCGTACACCACGACATCCGCCTCGCCCAGCACCCGGCGGGCCTTGAGCGTGAGGAGCTCGGGATCCCCGGGCCCGGCTCCGACAAGGTACACGACGCCGGGGCTCATATGTCCGCCCCCGCATCGGCCTGCTCGGAGGGGCGCGCGAGGCTGAGCGCCATCTGCGTCAGCCGTTCGATCGAGTCATTGGCCGATTCGCGGTCGGTCCTGAGCTCGAGGTCCGGCGCAAGGGGGGGCTCGTAGGGCGAGTCGATCCCCGTGAACTGCTTGATCTCGCCCGCCCGCGCCTTCCGGTAGAGCTGCTTCGGGTCCCTGCGCTCGCATTCCGCGAGCGAGGCGTTGACGAATATCTCCGCGAAGGGGATGTCGCGCTCCTTGGCGCGCTCGGCAGCCATCGAGCGATCGGCCCGGAATGGGGAGATGAGGGCCGCGATCACCACGACCCCCGCGTCGGCGAGATGGATCGCCAGCTCAGTGGCGCGCCGCAGGTTCTCGCTGCGGTCGTCGGGCGTGAATCCGAGGTTCCTGCTGAGCCCAGTCCTCAGCACGTCGCCGTCGAGGATTGCGGAGAGGACGCCAGAGTTGAGCAGGCGCTGCTCGAGCGCCTGGGCGAGCGTGGATTTCCCGGCGCCCGAGAGCCCGGTCATCCAGATGATGCAGCCCCGGTGGCCGAGGATTGCCGAACGGTTGACGGGGCCGGTCCCGCGGCTCTGGATCGGCTCCTCTACCACGGAATCGATGACGCCCCCTCCGCCGATCCTGCGCCCACGCATGAGGACAAAGCGGCCGAGGGCCGGCACCTTGCCGCCGATGTCGAACGCAAGCGGCTTTCGAACGCGCATCCGGATCTCCGCAACCTCGTGCACCTTGACCTCGCCCGTCGTGCCCGTGCCCGTCTCGAGCGTGACGGCATCAAGCGTGCGCTGTATGCCGAGCACCCGCGCCTCGGCCAGCTGCGTGCCCAGCTTGAGGGGGATCAGCTCGCCGGAGCGCAGCGGCTCGTCGTGGATCCAGAACACGCGGGCCGTGAATGTCCGCGCGGAGTACGGGCGGTCCTCAAGCGAGGAGCCGACTTGGCCCCGCTCGACGAAGAGCTCGTCCTCGAGCGTCACGGCGACCTCCCGGCCGGCGCCGACCGGACCCCTCGTGGGCGGCGTCACGGCGGGCCAAGTCTCGATGGACTTCACCCGGCTGCGCTTGCCTCCCGGGGCAAATTCGATCGGGTCCCCCACGGATATCCTCCCTGACTCGACGAGGCCGGCGACAATCCGCCGGGCGTCGAAGCGGTACACGTCCTGCACGGAAAGGCGCAGCGGGCCGCCCGAGGCCGGGGGATTGGCGTGGAACCTCTCCAGGGTCTCAAGCAGCGTCGGCCCGCGGTACCACGACATGCGCTCGCTGTGCTTGAGCAGCCCCTCGCCAAGCTTGGCGGAGATGGGGACGAAGTGGGACGGCTCGACGCCGAGCTTGCCGAGGAACTCGCCGAGCTCGGTGCGTATGCGGTCGAACACCTCCTGGCGGTAGTCGACCAGGTCCATCTTGTTGACCGCGACGACGATCTGGCGCAGTCCCAGCAGGGAGAGCAGGAAGCAGTGACGGCGGGTCTGCTCGCGCAGGCCCTCCTGGGCGTCGACAAGCAGGACCGCCGCGTCGGCGCTCGCGGCCCCGGTGATCATGTTCTTCAGGAATTCCTTGTGGCCCGGGGCGTCGATGATCGTGAACGAGCGGCGCTCCGTGTGGAAGGGCACGCGGGTCGTGTCCATCGTGATGTTCTGCGCCTGCTCCTCGAGGAGGGCGTCCATCAGGAAGGCGTACTCGAACTCCATCCCCTCGGCCTTGCAGGCCGCCTCGATACGCTCCTTCTTGCCGTCGGGAACCGAGTGCGTGTCGAAGAGGAGCCGGCCGATGAGGGTGGACTTGCCGTGGTCGACGTGGCCGACGACCACAAGGTAGAGATGGTCGGGCACCGTGGCCTGGGACGCATGCGCCGGCGCCGTGACGGCGGACGGGTTTGCGGGAGGGGGGGTTGCCGAAAGGGTGCTCATATCCGGAGTCACATGAAACCCTTGGCGCGAAGCTTCTGCATCGCGTTGCGCTCGTGGTGGTCCTGCGCCCTGCCGGATCGCTCGGAGACCCTTGTGACCTTCAGCTCCTCGATGATGTCCGCGATCGTCGCGGCGTTGCTGCGGACGGGCTTCGTGATCGGCATGCAGCCCAGGGACCGGTAGCGCTGGCCGTTGCGCGAGAAGTACATTCCCGGCAGCGGCACCTTTTCGCGGTCAAGGTAGCGCCAGATGTCTATCTCGGTCCAGTCGAGCAGGGGCTGGACCCTCACGTGCTCGCCGGGGCCCGACTCGGTCGTGAAGTGGTTCCAGAACTCAGGGGGCTGGTCCTTGTAGTCCCACTCGAACTCGGCGTTGCGCGGCGAAAAGTAGCGCTCCTTCGCCCGCGTCGAGTCCTCGTCGCGCCTGATCCCGGTGATGAGGGCGTCGAACTGGTTCGCCGCCAGGCATTGCTGCAGGGCGACAGTCTTGAGCTCGTGCGTCACGGTGACCGGGTCGGTCGTCTCGTAGCCGATGCCGCGGGCGCGGGCCTCGAGGTTGGTCCAGACGGCAAGGTCGAAGCCGTAGTGTTCCTTTGCCCACGAGCGGAACTCGAGCATCTCGGGAAACTCGTAGGTCGTGTCGATGTGCACGACCGGGAAGGGCATGTGGCCGCAGAAGGCCTTCTTCGCGAGCCAGAGCAGGACGTTCGAGTCCTTGCCCATCGACCACAGCATCGCCGGCTTGTTGAAGCCGTGAAACGCCTCGCGCATGAGGTAGATGCTGTGGGACTCGAGGTCGTCCAGGTGCTTCATGGGAATGGGCCGGTCAGCTCCTCGCCGTCGAATCGTGGATGCCGCACTCGCGCTTGATCCCGAAGAAGCGCGTCTCCTCGGGGGTCATGTCCGCCGTCAACGGGCGCGTCGTGTGCACGTCGCCTATCGAGACGTAGCCCTTTTCCCAGAGGGGATGGTAGGGGAGGTCGTTCTCGGTCAGGTAGCGATGAACCTCGCGGTCGGTCCAGTCGACGATCGGGAGGACCTTGACCCTCCCGTCCTGGATGCTGACAACGGGGAGGCTCTCGCGCGTGCTCGATTGCGACCGCCGCAGGCCCGCGAGCCACGCGCGGGCGCCCAGCTCGGACAGCGCGCGCTGCATCGGCTCGACCTTCCGGATCTGGTTGTACGCCGCGAGCCCCTCGGCCCCCTTTTCCCACAGCCTGCCGAGGCGAGCCTCCATCGACGCGGGCGACTCCGCCGCCCGGTAGACCTTCAGGTTGATCCGCAGGCGCTTTGCGAGCAGATCGGCAAACTGGTATGTCTCGGGAAACAGGTAGCCGGTGTCGACGAGCACAACCGGGATATCCGGGACGATTCGGGTGGCGAGGTGGAGCATCACCGCCGCCTGCGCGCCAAAGCTCGTGCTCAGGACGAGCGACGCCCCGAAGTGCTCCGCGGCCCACGCGATCCGATCGCGGGCGGGCGCGCGGGACAGCTCCCGGTCCGCGGCGGCCGGGTCAACCGCGCGAATGACTTTGTCCGCAGTTGCCATTGATCTAATCGAGGCGGCAGCAGACACGGACACAGCGCGTGTCGGTCGCCATTGCCTTTGCGGAAACTTGTTTCATCAAGGTCGAACGGTTAGGGTGCATTATCCGGCCGCATTTTACAAGTCCTGCCCGGGGGATTCGTGTCATAGCTACTCCCCCACAGGAGCCTTTTGGGGGCGCGAGGCTATGCCCCGCAAATTGTTGTTGTCCACTAATTCCTGCGAATGGCGGGCCACGCGGGTTGCAACGAAAGGCCGGGGAGTTTTCGTGGGGCCAAGTCTCCGTTCGGGTCGGGCGGCCGGCCATGGCATCGCGGCCCGGGAACGACGGGCCCTTGCGATTCGGCGTTTGCGCAATACTTGCCGGTCGCCCGATTCCCGGTTCTTCCTGAATCCCCTCCCCAGGCACCCCGCAACCCCCGACAAATGCATCCGCGACATCGCCAGCTCATAATCCTCGGCCTAGCACTGACCGCGTCCGCCATTCCCAAGGCTTCCGCGACCGACGCCGCCCCCGCTCCGGGGGCGCCGCGGAATCTTCCCTCGTATTCCCCCGCAACGCTGCCGGGCAGGGGGCTGGAGCAGCACCCGTTCTTCTACACCGGACAATGGGATTTCCGGCATCCGGTCCAGAGGATGGTCATCGTCCGCGACGGACGGATCGTGTGGTCCTATGAGATACCGACAAAGGACGCCTCCGGTACCCTCCAGGAACTCAGTGACGCCACGCTGCTCTCGAACGGCAATGTCGTCTTCGCCCGCAAGACCGGGGCGGGCGAGATCACGGCGGAAAAGAAGCTCATCTGGAATTACGACGCGCCAAGGGGCTTCGAGGTACACGTGGCGCAGCCGGTCGGCCTCGACCGCGTCATGATCGTGCAGAATGGCATTCCGGCCCAGCTCATGGTCATCAATGTCGTCACGGGGAGGACCGAGAGGGAGTTCGTGCTGCCGACCAACGGGGACCCGAGGGCCGTCCACACCCAGTTTCGGCGGGTGCAGTACACGCGGGCCGGCACGTTTCTCGCAGCCCATCACGACCAGAACAAGGTGGTGGAATATGATGCCGACGGACGGGAAATTTGGTCGGTTGGCGTTCCGAATCCCTTTGATGCCGTGCGTCTTGCAAATGGGAACACCCTGGTGAGCAGCCACAATTCCTTTGTGCGCGAGGTGAATCCACGAGGCGAAACCGTATGGGAATTCGGGCAGCGGGACGTGCCTGACATCGCTCTCTTCAGCCTGCAGGAGGCGAACCGGCTCGCAAACGGCAACACGGTCATCAGCAACTGGGTTCCCAACGGGATAGTGGACGCCAAGGGCGCGAAGGACCC
>DATNLY010000104.1:0-2780 GCA_035602635.1 Opitutaceae bacterium
GCTGCGAAGAAGAAATAGGGCGGCGCAGGGGGCTTCGCGGGCTGCTTTTCGTGGCATGATCAAGGTCAGCCTCATCTCGCTCGGCTGCGCCAAGAACCTCGTGGACAGCGAGATAATGATCGGCCACCTGCACAAGGCCGGCATGCGGGTCGTTTCGGAGGCGGACAAGGCCGACGTCGTGATCGTGAACACCTGCTCGTTCATCGACTCGTCCAAGGAGGAGTCGATCAGCCATATCCTCGAGGCCCATGAGAAGCGCGGGATGCGAAAGCGCCGCCGCGGGCAGAAGCTGATCGTGGCCGGCTGCATGTCACAGCGGTTCTCAAAGGATCTCCCGGGCTCGATGCCCGAGGTCGACGCCTTCATCGGGCTGGACCAGATTACCCGGGTCGCGCCGATCATCGAGGAGATCTTCGCCAGGGAGCGCGGTGTCACCACGCCGCCCACCTCCTTCGTCACGCCGCGCTCCACGTTCATCCCGGACTACGACACGCCGAGGTTCAGGCTTACACCGCCCCATTTCGCATACGTGAAGATCGCGGAGGGCTGCAACCACCCGTGCACGTTCTGCATCATTCCACAGATCCGGGGCAGGCACAGGAGCAGGACGGTCGAGAGCGTCGTCGCGGAGGCCCGCCAGCTCGTCTCGGAGGGGGTCAGGGAGATCAACCTCATCTCACAGGACACCACGTTCTTCGGCATGGACACATGGGAGGAGCGGCCCAGCCCTCGGACGCCGGTGGATTCGTCGCGGGGAACCGCCCTCACCTCGCTCCTTCGCGAGCTCAACGCGATCGAAGGGGACTTCTGGATCCGCATCCTCTACACGCACCCCGCCCACTGGAGCGACGAGCTCATCCGGACCATTGCCGAGTGCCCGAAGGTGGCCCGCTACGTCGACATGCCCCTCCAGCACATAAGCGACGCGATGCTTACGGCGATGCAGCGCGAGACCGGGGGCGCGTATATCCGGGACCTCGTCCGGAGGATCCGCGCGGGGATTCCCGGGATCGCCCTGCGGACCACGTTCATCGTGGGGTTCCCCGGGGAAACCGAAGCCGACGTCGACCAGCTTTGCGAATTCATCGCCGAGGCCAAGTTCGAGCGCCTAGGGGTCTTCCGCTATTCGCAGGAGGACGGCACGCGGGCCGCAAAGTTGGCCGCCCAGGTTCCCGGCAAGGAGAAGGAGCGCCGCTGGCATCGGCTTATGGCTCTCCAGAGGGGCATCGCCGCATCGGTGAGCGCCGCCAGCGTCGGAAAATCCATCAGGGTCCTCGTCGACGAGCCCGGAGTCGCACGCGGCGAGGCCGACGCCCCCGACATTGACGGCCGCGTCTACGTTCCGCGCGAGCTTCCCGTCGGCGCATTTGCCAGCGTGACTATAAACGGCCATCACGACTACGACCTCATCGCGCTCCCCGCAGGCGAAAGCCCGGCGGAGTTCAAGGTGGCGAAGCAAGCCCAGTAGGAGGGCTCCGGTTCAACCCTTCGCGGCGGCCGCATAGCGGCCGATTATCCCGTCAAAGGACCCGTTCGTGAAGAAAATGACCACGCGCGGCGCGCCCCGCAGGGGAAGCGTGTCGCCCACAAGGGCGTCGTGAAGCGCCAGATTTGACTCGAAGTGCCGGGCATGGAGCCCCTGGGCTCCTAGGTGCTCCGCCACGGCCTCCGAGTCGAACCGCTCCTCCTCGCGCAGGGTCCCGGCGCGGTTCACAGGGCCAAGATAGACTTCGTCCGCATGGGAGAGCGCCCGCTCAAAGCCGGCCTGAAGCGTCCTTATCCGGGCCGTGTTGCTCCGCGGCTCGAATACTGCCGTGAGAACCGCACCCGGATACCTAGCCCGGAGGGAGCGAAGCGTCTCGGCCAGGGCCGTCGGGTGGTGGCCAAAATCCTCGATCACCGTGAGCCCCGGCACCGAGACAAGGACCTCCTGCCTCCTGCGCACGCCTCGAAACCGCCCGAGGGAATCCAGCGAGAGGCTCGTCGGCGGGTCGCCGGCGATCGAGAGGCCGGCCGCGGTGGCGGCCATGGCCGCGTTTCGGGCGTTGAATATTCCGGACAACGACCACTTGACCGTAGCCCAGGGCGCGCCGCGCCACAAGAGACCGAAGCTCGATCCTGTGTCCCTCTCGGAGAAGTCGACGATCCTGGCGTCGTTCGACTCCTCGATCCCCACCCTGATGACCCGAGTCCATGGCATGGCCCCTAGAACCTTCAAATTGCTGTCGTCCCCATTCACGACCGCATATCCGTTCCGCGGGATGATCCGGGAAAAGTGGATGAATGTCCGCTGCACGTCGGCGAGGTCCCTGAAGATGTCGGCATGATCGAACTCGAGATTGTTAAAGACGGCGACGTGCGGCGCATAGTGGATGAACTTGCTGCGCTTGTCGAAGAACGCGCTATCGTACTCGTCTCCCTCGATGACAAAGGGGTCGGTCACAGCGCCAAGGTGGCTTCCGCTCGGCGGATCCTGGGGCACACCCCCGATCAGGTACCCGGGATCCCGCCCGTTCTCGCGCAGGAGAAACGCTGTCAGCGCAGTCGTCGTTGTCTTGCCGTGGGTTCCCGCGATCACGATGTTTCTACGGTGGCAAAGCACCTGGTCGTGCAGCATCGCGGGCAGTGATGTGAAAGGGAACGCCCTTGTGTCCAGAAGCCATTCGATCTCCGGGTTCCCGCGCATCATGGCGTTCCCGATGACGACCAAATCCGGCTTCAGCGACGCAAGCCGGCCCGGGTCATAGCCCTCGTGCACGCTAACACCTGCTTCCGCGAGC
>DATNLY010000336.1:0-3522 GCA_035602635.1 Opitutaceae bacterium
AATCCCCGGCCTCGAAGCCGCCGCGGACAAGCTCCTCGAAATCGGAAAGCGCCGACTCGAGGTCGCTGGAAAGGCTACTCCACACCCCGCGCGCGGGATCGCCGGGGGCGAGCGGGGCGAGGCGCGCCTCTATGAGCGTACTGAGGACAAGGATCTGGAGGCTGCGCCCGATCCCGGCCGGCTGGGCGCGCTTCCTTCGCGCGAGGCCCGGGGTCAGGAATTCGACGCCGAGGAGCGCCACGCCCTCGGCGAGGCAGCGCTGCTTGAGCGCATGGGTCTGGCCGCGGGTCGGCGCGACGACGATCGCGCGCTCAAGGCCTCCGCGGCCCCTCTCGAGCCACGGGCGGACGACGCCGCGCCACTCGCTTTCGGCGAAGCGCGAGAGAAACAGGTCGACGCCAGGGTGCGAATTCAATTTGGGACGGCACGCAGCCATCCCAAAATCAGGGTCACTTCGCGAGCACGTACTTCGCGGCGCGCGACTTGGCACGCGACGCGGCGTTCCTGTGGACGACGCCCGACTTCACGGCCTTGTCGATCGCGGAAAGGTACGCCCTGCCCGCCGACTTCGCGAGGGCCGCGTCGCCCGACTTGACCGCGGCGTCGAACCCCTTGTGAAGGGTCTTAAGCCGGGTGTTTGCGGCCTTGTTGCGGAGCGCCAGCCGGACGGCTTTGCGCGCTGCCTTGATGGCGGAGTGGGTGTTGGCCATGGTCGATGTAAAGTTCGGAGCCGTCCAAGGACTCAAACGCCCGAGCGGGAGTCAACGGTATAGTGGGGCGGGTGGTGGTACGGATTGGAACCCGGACTCACCGCTTGTACTGTTTGTCGCTGACGTGCTCCATCCAATCCACCACCTTGCCGTCCGATCGCTCCTGGATCGCAATGTGGGTCATGGCGGTGGTCGGACTGGCCCCGTGCCAGTGCTTTTCACCGGGCGGGAACCAAACCACGTCGCCGGGGTGAACCTCCTCTACCGCGCCGCCTTCCCTCTGGACCCACCCGCAGCCTGCCGTGACGATCAATGTCTGCCCCAGGGGATGCGTGTGCCAGGCGGTGCGCGCCCCCGGCTCGAAAGTGACGCTGGCACCGGCGACGAGCGCCGGGTCGGGGGCCTGAAACAGAGGGTCAATCCGCACCGTGCCCGAGAACCAGTCGGCCGGACCCTTTCCGGACGGCTGCGAGCCAACGCGTTTGATCTCCATGCCCCATTCCCTTGGGACAATGCGGGAAAAGTGTCAATTTGGGCCAATGCCGCAGAAGGTGCGGCGGGACGCCTCTCGCCGCGGTCCGGAATCCCGAGCCGGCCCGCTACATCCCGCCGGACGCCGCCACTTCAGCCTTAACTGAGGCAAGGTCCTGCTGGTATGCGGGGTCCCGCAGGAGAGCCTGCGCCAGCGCCTGGCCGAGGACTCGGCCCGCGTAGATGTCCATCGGGGTGTGGACGCCGATCTCCACCCGCGTCCATCCGATCAGCCTTCCCTTCTCAAGGATGGCCTCGCGCTGGCCTGGGAAGATTTCTGCTAGAATGAGGGCAAAGAGAGTGCCGCGCGTGGAATGGCCGCTCGGGTATCCGGGGGTCTTCTCGGGATCGCCGGGATCCGAGAACCGCGCCGGATCGTCCACATTCGGGCGCGGGCGCCCCCAGTGGCTCTTTCCCCCGTCTATGACCGGCTTCGCCTCCTCGTCCACCTCCTTGATGAGGGCCTCGAGCTGGGGATACCTGCCGGGCTTGAGGTTCGGTCCAATCGCAGGCGCAAACGCGAAGAGGGTCACCTTGTGCTCGGCCTTCCCGCGGGCGACGTCGTCGGGGGTGCGGACGCTGTAGATCCGAAAGGTGGCGTCGCGGTCGGCGACATCCTCCGTGCTATGCAGGGCCGGCGGAGGAGGCAGGAGCGCGATCGGATCGAAACCGTGAAGGTAGGGGCCCGCCGCCTGGACCGAGGAAATCGCCAGAACAAAAAGGCCGCCGGCGGCCAACCTCGACCGGAAGGAAAGAAGTGTTGTCATAAGGGGATGTGGATTCTGTCCGGCTCCGATTACAATTCAGGGGCGAATCCGTTACAATCCCGGGACACCGCGTGGGGAGAACAATCTGGAAGTCGATTTCAGGGCTCCCCCATAAGGCAGGAACTGGGGCGCCCCTTACCTCGTCCCGACCTCAAAGGCGCCGTCGCCCTGGTCAAGGTAGCGCACGCCGTTCACCTCGCTCACCTCCAGGTACTGCCGCCAGACCCCGCCCGCCGTGGCATGGCTCGCCGTCAGTCGGCGGATGTCGTAGCCGCGCAGCGGCGGCGCGTCGATGGCCAGCGCCTCCCCGAGGACGCGGCCGTCCATCCGGGCCGCCTCGTCCCTGAGCCCGAGGATCCAGAGGACCGTGGGGGCGAGGTCCGTGTTTCCGGAGGGAAGCGTGTCGACGACACCCCGGCGAAAGTCGGGCCCCGCGGCCACCAGGGTATTGTGCATGTCGTAGGGGCTCAGGCTCGCGTGGTTTCCAACCTTCTTGGCCGACGGCGCCAGATCCGAGGTCTGAAGGCCCGGGGCGCCCGTCACGCTCTTCCCGAGCGTCCAGTGCAGCGAAACCACAAGGTCCGGGGACTCAGGCGAATCGATGCGGGCCTCGGCGAGCGGGAAGGTTCCGTCCAGGGGCGCCCTCGAGAAGACGACCCCGGTCCAGTCCTGGATCTGGAGGTACGCGGCAAGGCGGCGGCAGACATCGGGATCGTGTCCGCCGACATAGAGGAGCGAGGTGCCCCCCTCGCTGACCACCATCACGTCCCCCGACTTGAGCCCCCCGAGGGACACCCGCTCGGTGTGGAAGCCGGCCGTGGAGAGCTCGGCCGCGACGTCGACCTTCCAGGCGATAGTCGAGAAGCCGTGGTCAGAGACCACGAAAATGTCGGTGGTATCCCGAAGGCCCCTCTGGTCCAGGGAGGCGATGATCCGCCCAAGGTTGGCATCGCTGCTCCTCACGGCGGCAAGCGACTGGGCCGCGCCCGGGCCGGCCGCGTGCTGGGAGAAATCGGGCTCCGACAGCCAGAGGAGCGTATAGGGGGGGACGCCCCCCTTCCAGAGAACGTCGAGCAGTGCCCCCGTCGTCCAGGCGTCGCGGGCGACCTTGTCCTGGTCGGCCGGGATCGGCGGAAAGTCGCCCATCGCCTGGCCGAGGGACGCCTCGAGCGAGGGCGGCATCGCCGCCCCCTCATAGAGCACCGGTGACACCCCGGGGTCGTTGGGCCGCCTCGCCCGGTCATGGAGGAGCGCGACCTGCTTCGATCCCGCGATCACCGTGCCCCAGCCGTGGGAGTGGAGAATCTCGGCGACCGTGGGAGCGTTGATGTAATGGCCGCCGCTGACCTCGTCGCCCTTCCTGATGGTGGCGGGCACCTCGACGTTGATCGGAAGCTGCCCGTCGATGCGCGGGCGGTAATCCACGTTTGCGATCACCGTGCTTCGGGCCGGATAGGCGCCCGTCGCCATCGCGGTGCCGTTCACCTCGGTCGAGCTGACGTAGACCGGATGGT
>DATNLY010000339.1:0-9727 GCA_035602635.1 Opitutaceae bacterium
GAAGAGGGGGCCCACGATGAGGATCGCGGCCCACCATGCGCCCACCGTCGCCCCGCCGACGGCCGCGAAGAGGAAGAGGCACTGCTCCGCGAGCCGCATCATCGGGCGGGTGGACGCGAGGGCCATGATGACCATGACGAACATGGGCTCCGTGAAATCGACCCGGTGGCCCACGTAGTCGACGGCCGTCCCCCAGCCCTTGCAAAGCGTGATCGCCAGGGCGAGTACGACTGCCCATATGCCGAATACGGCCTCGACCTCGCTCAGGAAATGCAGGATCTGGCCCGCGAAGCTGACCTCGGGAACCTCGTTGCCGTCGTCGTCGAGATGCGCCGGGCGGCTGTCCATGGGCCGGTTCCTGTGGCGCTCCTCCGCACGGTGGGCCCACTGCCTGATCATGGGCGTCAGGAACGTGTGGATGATCGCGAGCATGAAGATCACGGTCGCGACCAGGTTGAACGGCTCCGCGCGGACGCGGTCCGCAAGGGTCTGGTACAGGCCATCCGGGGAGGCGGCCGCGTAGCCCGAGAGCGGCCTGGGAAAGGCGCCCGCAATGGTCGCAGCGTCAATCGCAGCGACAAGTGGGAAGGTCACCGGGTTCAGGCCCTGCGCAGGCGCATTTGCCTGTACAGCATCCAGCCGTATCCGCCAACGACGCCTGCGGAGACGCACCACTGGCTGGCGCCGCCGGCAGCGAAGAAGACGGGGAACAGGAACTGGACCAGCGCAAGGGCGACAAGGAGGTACGCGACCCGCCGGAATGACCCGGGCGTGGCGGCCCAGCCGCTTGTGAATTTGCCCTCCAGCTGGAGCTTCTCATAACGGCGCGCGGCCGAGACCTGGATGGCCCCGAACGCGTAGCCGATCATTGTGCCAGCGCTTAGTGCGAGAGGGACCAGGTAGAGGTTGCTGATTTGGGATTGCATGAGGCTTTGGGGGTTGTGGGTTGTAAATGCGGGATCTTGAAATTGTGGCTGCGCGAGGGGATTGGACTCCCGCGCAGCCTGCTCAGGCGATGACGCCCGTCAGTTGGCGATCGGATTCTCGACCACCTTGTCGAACACGATTCCGGAATAGCCCGGAGCGCCCATCTCGGGCAGGTCGAGGCCGGTCACCTCGACCTCCTTGCTGACGCGGTTGCCCACGAGCTTCTCCGCGATGAAGTACGTGACGAGCGAGAGGAGCGAGAGCGTGACGAAGCAGACGGTCACGCCGATCAACTCGGCCCAGAACTGGCCCATGCCGCCGCCGTAGAAGAGGCCCCTGACGGTGCCGGGGACGCCGTTCCAGCCGTCGCCGTAGGTGCCGTCGGCAAAGAGCCCCAGCGAGAGGCACCCCCAGGCGCCGTTGACACCGTGGACGGAGATGGCGCCGACGGAGTCGTCGATCCCGATCTTGTCGAAGAAGAACACGGACTCGACGCACAGGACGCCCGCGACCAGGCCGAGGAGAGACGCGCCGCCGGCGCTCACGAAGGCGCAGGGGCACGTGATCGCGACCAGGCCGGCGAGCATGCCGTTGCACATCATCGCCGGGTCGGGCTTCTTCGTCTTGAACCACCACATCCACAGAGTGGCCCCGACGGCACCGGTGGCGGAGGCAAGCATCGTGTTGACGGCGACCACGGCGATCCGCAGGTCCGACGCGGCGAGCGAGGAGCCGGGATTGAAGCCGAACCAGCCGAACGCCAGGATGAACGTCCCGAGCATCACCATGGGGATGCTGTGGGGGATGATGGGGTTCACCAGCTTGCCCGATGAATCGTACTTCCCGGTCCGCGGGCCTATGAGCCAGGCGAATATGAAGGCGATCACGCCGCCCTGCATGTGCACGACCGAGGAGCCCGCAAAGTCGACGTGGCCGTGTCCGATGCCCCAGTTGGACCCCATCTGCGCAAGCCATCCCGCGCCCCAGACCCAGTTGCCGAACACCGGGTACATGAAGGTGCCGATGCAGCATCCGTAGATCATGAATGCCGAGAACTTCCACCGCTCCGCGGCGGCCCCCGTCGGTATGGTGGCGGTCGTGTCCATGAACACCATCTGAAAGAGGAAGAGCGCGAACGCCGCGGTGTCATAGCCCGCCCCCTGCAGGAGGAATCCCTTGCCGCCGAGAAGACCGAGGAAATGGCCTCCTATCGTGATCCCGAACTCCTTGTTCAGGCCCGCGTAGCCCCCCATCGTGCCTATGCCACCCCCGATCGGGTTGGCTGGATCCGCCATGCCCCCGAACATGAAGGCGAAGCCGCACAGGTAGAACCCGAGCATGCCCATGGGGTAGATCATGAAGTTCATGGCCATGGTGTGCCCGGAATTCTTCGCCCGGCACAGGCCCGTCTCAACGAGCGCAAACCCCGCCTGCATGAACATGACGAGGAAGCCCGTCATCAGCGTCCAGGTGAAGTTGATCGCAACCCGGTTGTGGCCGACCGCGTCCGCGAGGCGCACCGCGAGCGGCTCCGCCGCCGACTGCTTGGTGAAGTCGTCGGACGCCTGCTTTGCGTCCTTGTAGGCCTTCACCTTCGCGGGATCCTTCTTGTCGTCGTCGCTCAGGTCCGAGGGCGCCGACACCACGAATGTGCTCACGCCCGCGGCCGCCTGCGCGTCGACGGCCATCCCGGTGGCGGTGCCCGCGGGATCCGGCTTGGGGTCGTCCGCAAGGAGCCTCGCCGTGCTTGCTGTGAGGAAGAGCGCCGTCCCCAGGAGGGCTGCGCGAAGGCACTTCGTGCCGAGGTGTCGGATGGTCATAAGTGTCAGGGGCTGCTTATTTACTGTATTGGAACCTGGCGCGGCTGGTCGCCGGACCCGGCACGTATGATTTAGCAACACCGATGCCACCCGGCATATATATAACATTAAAGGTGTTATATCATTTCTTAATGAATAATTAATGCGCCTCGACGGGCGCACGCAGGCGGGCGAGACCCCTCCTCCGCGAGGCCGCCACATGCCGGGCTGGCGCCCGGCCCATAGGTATCATATCACCTGATACCCCAGGAAATCCCGATCAGAACAGGCGCCCTAGGACTTCCGCGTCAGGCCGCGGTCGCCCATCCACTCGAGCAGCCGCCACGGCCATGCGGTGACCGCGAGCGGGCGCTGGCGCACGCCGTAGCCGTGGCCCCCGGCGCTATAGATGTGAAGCTCGGCGCCCACGCCCGCCTTGCGCATCTGGACGAAGAGGCTGGTGAGGTTGAAGACCGTGTTCAAGTTGTCGTCAAAGGCGCAGGACATGAACGCCGGCGGCGTCTGGGCGTCGACCCTCACGCCCCCGCTGTTGAAGATCGCCTGCATCCCAGGGTAGATGAGGCCCACGAAGTTCGGCCTGGAGCTATGCCGGTCGACCGGGTCCTCCGCATCCGGATTGCCTGCGTCGTAGCGGAACATGGCGAGCGCGGCCAGCTCGCCCCCGGCCGAGAACCCGACGAAGCCGACCCTAGAGGGATCGACGCCCCACTCGGCGGCGCGGGCGCGCACCACCCGTATGGAGCGCAGGGTGTCGGCAAGCGCCTCGCCGTTTACGCTGTAGGGGGAGTTGCCCGCGCGGTCGCGGGCGAGCCGGTACTTGAGGACGAATGCGGCCACGCCGTGGTCAGCCAGCCATTTGCCAAAATCGTAGCCCTCGCGGTCCATCGTCAGGAACATGTCGCCGCCTCCCGGGGCGACGATGACGGCGGCCCCCGTCGCCCTCTCCTTCGCCGGCAGGAAGGGCGTGAGCGAGGGATTATGGATGTTGAAGGTAACCGGGAAGACGATGTCGGGTTCCTGGCGCCATTCGACGCGCTCCGGCTCGTTCCTGCGCGCCTCAAAGCCCGGGGCGCCGTCGGGCCACAGGGGCAGCGAGGGCGGATGGGCCTCCTCCTGCGCAGGGGTGAAGGGAATGGGAGGAGGGTCGTCAGCCGCCCGAAGCGGCGAAACGGCCAGGGCGAGGCTCATGCACGCCGCGGCAAGCGCCGCGGAACCTATCGGGGTAAATTGATTCATGGGGCGGGCCGTCCGCGAATGGCGCGGTTGGCCGGCCCCAATATGGACAGGGCGGGCGGCCCCGCGCAATTTCAAACGCCCCGGGCCCCGGAGAGCACCGAGAGTATCGCCTTCTGCACGTGGAGCCGGTTCTCGGCCTCGTCGAGGATCACCGAGCGCGGGTTGTCCAGGACGGCCTGCTCCACCTCCTCGCCCGGGTGGGCCGGCAGGCAGTGCATGAAGAGGGCGTCGGGCTTGGCCGCCGCGAAGAGCGCGGCCGTGACGCAGTACGGGCGCATCCTGGCGGCGCGGGCCGCGGCCTCGGCCTCCTGGCCCATGCTCGTCCAGACATCCGTGTAGACGATGTCGGCGCCGGAGACCGCCTCCCGTGGGTCGGTCGTGAACTGGAAATCCGCCGCCCTGCCCTCCGCCTTCAGCTGCGCCCGGATCTGCGCCCCGGGCCCGTGGCCCTCCGGACCGGCGAGCGAGATCCTCATCCCGAAGAGGCTCGCCCCCAGGATCCAGGAGTTGGCCATGTTGAAGCTGGTGTCGCCGACGAACGCGATCTTGCGGCCCCTGAGCGCCGCGACCAGGTCGCCGCCCGGACCGGCCCAACGCTCCGCCGCCGTGAAGGCGTCCGAGTAGATCTGGCACGGGTGCAGGAAGTTGGTGAGGCCGTTGACGACCGGCACGCTCCCGGCGGCAGCAAGGCGCTCCACGTCCGCCTGCTCGAAGGTGCGGATGACGATGCCGTGCACGAACCGGGAGAGGACGCGCGCCGTGTCCTCGATCGACTCGCCCCTGCCGAGCTGGATGTCGTTGCTGTTCAGGTAGAGCGCGTGGCCACCGAGCTCGTGGATGCCGACCTCGAAGGACACCCGGGTCCTCGTGCTCGACTTGGCGAAGATGAGCGCCCAGGTCTGGCCGGCCAGCGCCGCCCGGGCGTGGAGCCTCCTGTCCCGCTTGAATTCGCGGGCCCGCGAGAAGACCTCGCCCAGCTCCCCGGGCCCCAGGTCGGTCTCTTTCAGGAAGTGCTTCATCGGAGGAAGCGGGCATGCATAGCCGATCGGCCGGCGCCCGACGAGAGGAAAGTGGCCGGTCCCCGGGCCCGGGAGCCGGGCGGCGGCTACGCCCCGGCCAGCACTTCCCGGAAGATCGCGACCGAGCGGGCCAGCTCCTCCGCGGAGGCGTTGAGCGGGGGGAGGAGGCGCACGACGTTGACCCCGGCGGGCGCCGTCAGGAGGCCCTTCTCGCGCAGGGCCGCGACCGTCGGCGCCGAGTCCGAGGCCATCTGGACGCCGACCAGGAATCCCAGCCCGCGGATCTCGAGGACCTTGCCCGGGAAGTCCGCCGCCATGCGGCGGAGCTCCCCGATCCACGGGACGCTCTCGCGAGCCACGTGCGCCAGGAGCCCCTCGCCCTCTATGACGTCGAGCACCGCGAGCGCCGCGGCGCACGCGAGCGGCGTGCCCCCGAACGTCGAGCCGTGGGAGCCGGGCTGGAAGAGGCCGGCGGCTCTCTCCCCCACCCACATGGCCCCGATCGGGAACCCGCCCCCGAGGCCCTTGGCCATGGCGATCGCATCCGGGCGGATGCCGGCGTGCTCGTACGCGTAGAACCGGCCGGTGCGGCCGACGCCGCACTGGACCTCGTCGATCATGAGGAGCAGGTCCCGCTCGTCGCAGAGGCGGCGCAGGCCGGCCAGGAACTCGGGCGTGCAGGGGTTGACGCCCCCGTCGCCCTGGATCGACTCGACGAGGATCGCCGCGGTGTCCCCGTCGACCAGCCTGGCGAAGCTCCCCACGTCGTTGAGCTCGCCGAAGGAGAAGCCTGAGAGCAGCGGGCGAAAGCCGTTCTGGACCCTGACCTGGGTCGTCGCGCTCATCCCGCCGAACATGCGCCCGTGGAACCCCTGCCTCGCGCAGACGACCTTGAAGCACTTGGCCTCCACGCCGGCCTTCCTGGCCCCGTGCAGGCGCGCAAGCTTGAGCAGGACCTCGTCCGCCTCCGCGCCGCTGTTGCAGAAGAAGACCCTGCCGGGGCCGGCGTACCCCACGATCCTGCGGGCCAGCTCGCCCTGGTTGGGGTTGCGGAAGAGGTTGCTCACGTGGATGAGCTCCGCCGCCTGGCGCTGGACGGCCGCGACCCAGCGCGGGTGGCAGTGGCCGATCGAGCTCACGGCGATCCCCGAGGAGAAGTCGAGGTACGCCCTGCCCTGGTCGTCCCATACCCTCGTGCCGCTCCCGCGGACAAGCGTCACCGCCGCCCGGGGGTAGTTCTTGAGCACGTGAGCGTCGTAGAGCTCCGCCGCGCTGCCTCGGACAAGCTGGGGCGCGTCAGCCATGGACGATCTCGGTTCCGATGCCCTCGTCGGTGAATATCTCCAGGAGCAGGCTGTGGGCGAGCCTCCCGTCGATGAAGTGGACCCTCTGGACCCCCTCCTCGAGCGCCTTGACGGCGCTCGCGACCTTCGGGCGCATCCCCTTGTCGATCACGCCGCTCCTCTTGAGCTCGTCGATCTGGCTGATCTTGAGCGTCGAGATGAGCGACTCGGGGTCGGGGGGCGAGGCAAGGAGCCCGGGCACGTCGCTCATGTAGAAGAGCCTGCGGGCCCGGAGCGCGCTGGCGACACGGCCCGCGACAAGGTCGGCGTTCACGTTGTAGGGCTTCCCGTCGAGGCCCTCGGCGACCGGGGAGATGACCGGGACGAAGCCGTCGGCGATCTCCTTCTTTATGAGCTTCACCTTGACCTCGGTCACCTCGCCCACGAAGCCGAGGTCGATCTCGTTGCCGTCCTCGTCAACGCCCAGCCTCTGGCAGACGAGCACGCTGTCGCCCGGGAGGCCCTTCGGCCGCGCGTTGGCGGACGCGAGCGCCTCGCACACGTCCCTGTTCACGACCTCGTCGAGCGTCTTCTTGACGATGGCGATCGCCGCCTCGTCGGTGACGCGCAGCCCCTTGACGAACGTCGCCTTGAGCCCCGACTCCTCCATCGCCCTGGTGATCGCCCTGCCGCCCCCGTGCACCACGACCACGTTGATCCCCGCCGCGGCGAGGAACGCGATGTCGGTCGCGACGCGGCCCCTTGCGGCCCTGTCCGGGTCGTCCATGAAGCTCCCGCCGTACTTCACGACGAAGGTGGATCCGCGGAAGTCCTGGATGTAGGGCAGCGCCTCGAGAAGGACCTTCGCCTTCGCGGTGACCTCGTCAACGTTCATCTAGGTGCGCGCAACGGCCCGCTGCGAAGGCGGGCGTGATGAAAATAAAGGGGTTGTGCGCACTGAGGTCCGGATTGAGGCCACATGATGCTTACAACGGCGGCGGCGGCCTTATCCACAACAATTTGAGGCGCATGTGAAAAATATCGGCTTCACTCCGCGGCAGGTCGGCCACAAACCTCAGGCGATGCCCAGCACGCAGATGATGTTCACGGACCGCGCGTCGCACCGCGCGTGGCTCGCCGCGCACGCGGCGCTCCCCGCGGGCTTCCGCGTGGGGACGGCGAGGTTCGCCTTCACGCCGGCCGAGGCCCCGAAGCCCGCGACGATGACGCTGACCCTCATCGCGCTCGACACGCCTTCGCCGGACTTCGCCGCCGTGTTCACGAGGAACGCGTTCCCCGGGGCCCCCGTCGTCGTGGGCCGCCGCAGGCTTGGAGAGCCCAGGCTCGGGGCGATCGTGATCAACAACAAGGTCTCCAACGTGTGCGCGCCGGGCGGGGTCGACGCGTCCGAGCGGGTCTGCTCCGAGGCGGCGGGGCTCCTCGGGATGGCGCCCGGCGAGATCCTGCCCTGCTCGACGGGCGTCATCGGCTGGGGGCTTCCCGTGGACGCGATGGCGGCCTGCCTCCCCTCCGCCGTGGGGGCGCTCGCGGGCGGCTCGGTCATGCCCGCGGCCGAGGGGATCGTGACGACCGACCTCTACCCGAAGGTGCGGCGGGCGGCCGTGGGCGGCGGCTCGATCGTCGGCATCGCGAAGGGGGCCGGGATGATCGAGCCCGACATGGCGACCATGCTGGTCTACCTCCTCACCGACCTGGCCGTGCCCAGGGACGAGCTGCGCCGGATGCTGCGGTCCGCGGTGGAGCCCACGTTCAACTCGATCAGCGTCGACAGCGACACGAGCACCTCGGACACCGTCGCCCTCGTCTCGTCCGGCCGCGTGCCCTGCCCGGACCTGGCGGCGTTCGAGCGCGCGCTCGGCACCGTGTGCGCGGATCTGGCCGAGGACGTCGTCCGCAACGGGGAGGGCGTCAGGCACGTCATCCGCGTCAGCGTCGCGAACGCGGCCGACTTCGCTTCCGCCCGCGCGCTCGGCAAGGCCGTCGTCAACGCCCCCCTCTTCAAGTGCGCGGTCGCGGGCAACGACCCCAACGTGGGCCGCCTCGTGCAGGCGGTCGGCAAGCATTTCGGCTCCCGGGCCGGGGAGACCGACCTGTCCCAGATGCGGATCACGGTCGGCGGCGTGGAGATCTTCTCGGTCGGCGTCTTCCGGCTGAACCCGATGAAGGAGTCCGAGATGGTCTCCCACCTGAGGGCGGCGGAGCTGTACGCGAGCGCCCCGCCCGAGAAGGGCGTCTTCACGCCGCCCGTCGACTTTCCGGCGCACGAGCGCTGCGTCGAGGTGAACATCGACCTCAGGCGGCCCGGCGGCGCGTCCGCGGTCGTCCTCGGCGCGGACCTGACCCACGAGTACGTGAGCGAGAACGCCGACTACAGGAGCTAGGGGCGGCCCGTCAGAGGAGCCCCGCCGTCTCGGGGAGCCCGTACCAGAGGTTCATCGCCTGGATCGCCTGCCCCGCGGTGCCCTTGACCAGGTTGTCCTCGGCGGAGGTGATGATGAAGTTTCCCGTGCGCGGGTCCAGGACGGCCGACATGTCGATCCGGTTCGTCCCGACGACGTGCGCCGTGTCCGGGGTCTCGCCCGTGGGAAGCAGCTGGACGAAGGGCGCGCCCGAGTACGCCTTCCTCCAGGAGGCGTAGAGGAGCTCGACCGTCGCCCCGGGCTTCCCGGGCACGGTGATCGTCGTCGCGATCCCGTAGCGCATCGGGGCCAGGTGGGGGTTGAACTGGATCACGGTCCTGGCGCCGGTCAGGAGCGCCAGCTGCTCCTCGATCTCCGAGAGGTGCCTGTGCTTCACGAGCCCGTAGGCCTTCGCGCTTTCCGCCCGCTCCACGTAAAGGTAGGCCTCCTCGGCCTTCCTGCCGGCCCCGCTGACCCCGCTGAGGCTGTTGGCGACGATGTGCTCCCGGGTGACGACGTTGTCCCTGAGGAGCGGGACGAGCGGGATGAGGATGCTCGTCGGGTAGCACCCCGGGGAGGCGACGATACTCGCACCCGTCTTCCAGTCGGGCGGCGTCAGCTCCGGGAGCACGTACCTGGCCCGCGCCAGGAGCTCCGGCGCGTGGTGCTTCCCGTAGTACCTCTCGTAGGTCGCCAGGTCCGCGACCCGGAAGTCCGCGCTCAGGTCGATGACCCGCTTGCCCGCGGCGACGAGCGCCCTCGCGAACTCGGCGGCGGCGCCGTGGGGAAGCGCGAGGAAGAAGAGCGGGATGTCGCCCGCCGCGAGCGCGGCGGGGTCTGAGGCCGTGAACACGAGCCCCCGGTCGATCCCCCGCATGGCCGGCATGACCTGGGAAAGCGGCCTGCCCGCGTGGGTGCGCGACGTGACCGCGGCAAGCTCGACCCCGGGATGCCCGAGGAGGAGCCTGACGAGCGTCTCGCCCGCATAGCCTGATGCGCCTACGATGCCTACTTTCATGGGA
>DATNLY010000001.1:0-7564 GCA_035602635.1 Opitutaceae bacterium
CAGCCGCTCCAGCCGCCGTTTCCGCATCGGAGCACGGGCCTGCGGGTCTCGACCGCGCGCAGGACGGAGCTTGCGGCGTGCTGGTACGCCGCGCCCGCCTCCCCGTACCAGGCGTCATTGGTGAGGACGGCGAGCGCATCGGCCCCCAGCCGGACCTCCCCGCGCGCCACCGCCGGGAAAATGTCCTCGTAGCAGATCAGGACGCCGACGGCCGCGGCCCCCGTGTCCAGGGGCACCACGAGCGGCATCGAGCTGTCTCCCGGCGTGGCGTCGTTCTCAAGGGGCACAAACTTGTCGATCCAGCCGAAGACGGGCCGCAGGGGGACATATTCGCCAAAGGGCACCAGCTTCTGCTTCGAATAGTACGAGGTCTGCAGCCCGATCTGGGGGTCCACGACGAAGGCCGAGTTGTGCCAGAGCTCGTGCGCCGGATCGGGGCGTTCGGTGGCGTTCGCCCCGATCAGCATGTAGGCCTTCGACCGCGCGGCGAGCTGCTCGACAAACCGCCTCATCGAGGGATCGGAATTCACGGGCCAGGGCGTCGTCGACTCCGGCCAGAGGATAAGGTCGGGGCGGGTCGCCCCCGCCGCTAGCGTCGTCGACCCGAGGACACTCACTATCCCGGGCGCCTCCGAGGGAACCCACTTCACCCGGGCCGGTATGTACGGCTGGACGAAGGCCACCCGAGCGAAGGGGATCCTGTAGACTGACTGGTTGGTGGTCTCCTGGACCTGGATCGACAGGCAGACAAGCAGCAGGAACAGGGCGAGCAGGAACTCCTGGCTCCGCCGGCGCAGGCCCGTCTCGCCCTCCATGAAGAGGCGGTGGGCGTAGGCGCCGATGCCGATGTTGACCGCGACAAGCACGAACGAGACGCCGCCGGCGCCCGTGTACGCCGCTATCTGCAAGACGCTGATGCGCTCGTACTGGGTCGCGGCGAGCGGCATCCACGGGAACCCCCCGAATAGCCAGGTCCGGGTCCACTCGACGATCACCCATGCGCCGGCGAGGCCGAGCATCGCGGCCAGCCGCACGGGTGTCGGCCTGCCGATCATCCTCGGCATGGCCCACCACGCCGCGAGAAACCACGAGCCGGTCCAGGCCCCGACGAGCGGTCCCAGGAGGAACAGCCCGGCCCATGTGACCGGATGGAGCCAGCTGAGGTTGACGGTCCAGGCAACCGCCTGGGCAATAAACATGGTCCACGCGAAGACCTTAAGCCTCGGGCGCATGTACGCCCAGAATATCCCCGGGACGAGGCACATGTAGGCAAAGTCGTGCGCGGGATAGGGCGGGCATGAGACGACCAGCATCACGGCGGTCAGGACGCCGACGGCCACCGGCGCCAGCCAGTTGGAATGCCGGTCCCAGAAGGTCGGGATGATGTCGTACGGATCGGGGCTCAAGGAGGGGATCTTCTAGGGGGGAGCGCCCGGGTCAGCCAGCGTTTCCCGCTCTTTTCGCATTTGCGACGCCGGCCCCGTAAGGCCATGTCTTTCACATGAGGAGCACATATACCGTGAGGGGCTTCCAGCGCGAGACCGCTGCCGCCGTCCATGAGGCGGAGGGGGGCACCCTCGTGACAATCACCCGCCACGGTCGCCCGGTGGTTCATGTGATCTCCGACGAGCGCCTGGGCGCCATGCTTGAGACGATGGAATTCCTGGCTGATCCCGGCTTCATGCGTCAACTCAAGAGACTGAAGGCCGGAAGCGGGAAATTTTACGCCGCAGCCTCTCTTGCCGAGTAAGAGTCCTCGTTGCCGCCCAGGCGCCTGGGTCAAAAGGCATCGCGGCTTCCTCGCGGGCAATCTCAGGCCCCGTGGCAGTGCTTGTACTTCTTGCCGCTGCCGCAGGGGCACGGGTCATTGCGCCCCACCTTGGGAACGTCGCGACGGATGGTGACCTTCGGCAGCTGCGCCTCGGGTTCCCCGGTCCCCGGAAGGGGTTCGGCATAACCGGGCGCTCCCTTTGGGGGCGGGCGCTTGAGGACGGCGGCCGTCGCCGCCGCCCCGTCGGTCTCCGGCCCCTGATTCCTGGCGTTCCTCGCCAGGATCGAGAGCATGTTCTCGAACGAGGAGAGGTTGGACGCGCTGCGGAAGAGCCCCGTGCAGATCTGGAGGCGCACGTTCGCCATCAGCTCCTCGAAGAAACGGTAGGCCTCCCCCTTGTATTCCACGAGGGGGTCCTTCTGGCCGTAGCTTCGAAGGCCGATCGCCCTGCGCAGCTCCTCCATCTCGGTCAGGTGCTCCTGCCAGTGGTGGTCGATCGCGTTGATGACCACGTAGCGCTCCAGGGAGCCGAGCGCCTCCGGGACCTCCGCCGACTCCTTGATGGCGTAAGCCTTCTTGATCCTCCCGACAATCTCGGCCCTGAGCGCGACCGCGTCGTCGCCCTTCAGGTCCTCCACCTTTAGCCCAATCGGAAAATGGGTGTTGGCCCAGCCTACCAGGCTCTCGATCGCGGCCGTGTTGGACCCGCCCTTCTCGCCGAACCCTGCGATCGCAAGGCGGCTCTCGACCTCCTCGTCCACCTGCTCGAATATGATGTCCTTCGAGCGCTCCGCGTGGATCGCGGCGTTGCGTATCCCGTAGACGACCTCGCGCTGCTGGTTCAGCACGTCGTCGTACTGGAGCAGGCGCTTGCGGATGGCGTAGTTCTGCTGCTCGACCTTCTTCTGGGCCGACTCGATCGAACGGTTGAGCAGCGGGTGCTCGAGCTCCTCGCCCTCCTTCATCGTGTTCTCCATCAGGCGCGAGGTGATGTTGCCCTGCAGGAAGAGGCGCATGAGGTCGTCCTCGAGCGACAGGAAGAACTTCGTGAGGCCGGGGTCGCCCTGCCGGGAGCAGCGGCCGCGCAGCTGGCGGTCAATCCTGCGCGACTCGTGCCGCTCGGTGCCGATCACGTAGAGGCCGCCCTGCTCGCGCACCCCCTCGCCCAGCTTGATGTCGGTGCCGCGCCCCGCCATGTTGGTCGCGATCGTAACCGCGCCCTTAAGGCCCGCACGGCTGACGATCTCGGCCTCCTGCTGATGGAATTTCGCGTTGAGAACCGTGTGGATGATGCCCGTGCGCTTGAGCATGCGGGCAAGGACCTCGGAGGCCTCCACGCTCGTCGTTCCCACCAGCACAGGCTGGCCCCTCTTGTTGGCCGCCTCGATCTCCCGGATGACGGCGTTGTACTTGTCGCGGCGGGCCTTGAAAATGGAGTCGTTGCGATCGGTGCGGATGCAAGGCTGGTTGGTCGGGATCACCTGCACCTTGAGACGGTAGATGTCGCTGAATTCCGTCGCCTCGGTCTCCGCCGTGCCGGTCATGCCCGCCAGCTTCTCGTACATCCGGAAGTAGTTCTGGATCGTGATCGTGGCGTAGGTGCGCGTCTCGCGCTCGATGGCGACGCCCTCCTTGGCCTCGATCGCCTGGTGCAGCCCGTCCGACCAGCGCCGTCCCGGCATGACGCGCCCCGTGTTCTCGTCCACGATCATGACCTTGCCCTCCTGCACCACGTACGCGATGTCGCGCTCGTAGAGCGAGTAGGCCCGCAGCAGCTGCGAGATCGCGTGGATTTCCTCGGAGATCGTGGCGTAGCGCTGCTGCGCCGCGAGCTTCAGCTCCTCGCGCCTCTCGGGCGGCACCGAGGCGTCCTTCTCCATGTCCGAGAACTCGGTCGCCAGGTCGGGGAGCATGAACGCGTCCGGGTTGTCGGGGCGCAGGTTCTTGCGCCCGATCTCGGTCAAGTCCGCCTGGTGCTGGCGCTCGTCGATGACGTAGAGAAGGACCTCCTTCAGGTGGTAGAGCTCGTCCTTGTTGAGGTCGGAATTCATCTCCGTCTCGACCTTGTCCAGCTGCTTGCGCCACGCCGGGTTCTCCATGAGCCGCAGGAGCAGCTTGTTCTTCGGGTTGCCCATCTTCACCTGGAGCAGCTTGCGGATCGCCGTGCTGCGGTCGTCCTCCGTGAGTTCGGGCCTCTCGAGGAGGTCCTTGGCCTCGCCCACCAGCCGGTTGCAGAGCCGCGTCTGGTCGCCCACGAGCTTGTCGACGCCGGGGCGCAGCCGCGTGAACGGCTGCTCGCGCTCGATCGGCGCGGGGCCCGAGATGATGAGGGGCGTGCGCGCCTCGTCGACGAGGATCGAGTCGATCTCGTCCACGATGCAGTACCAGTGCTCCCGCTGGACCTGGTCCTCCTTGCGGGTGGCCATGCCGTTGTCGCGCAGGTAGTCGAACCCGAACTCGCTCGCGGTCCCGTAGGTGATGTTGCGCCCGTACATGTCGCGGCGCAGGTCCGGCGACATCGACTGCTGGATGCATCCGACGGTGACCCCCAGGAAGCTGTACAGCTGGCCCATCCACTCGGAGTCGCGGCGGGCAAGGTAGTCGTTGACGGTGACCAGCTGCGTGTTTCGGCCGCCAAGGCAGTTGAGGTAGAGGGGAAGCGTCGCGACGAGCGTCTTGCCCTCGCCCGTCGCCATCTCGGAAATCCGGCCCTCATGGAGCGCGATCCCGCCGATCAGCTGGACGTCGAAATGCACCATGTCCCACGTGAGCTCGTGGTCGCACACGACGGCCTTCTGGCCGAGCAGGCGGCGCGCGGCGTTCCTCACGGTCGCGAAGGCCTCCGGGAGAATCTGGTCGAGCGTCTCGCCCGCCTTCAGCCGGGCCTGGAATTCCGAGGTCTTTGCACGCAACTGATCGTCGCTCAGCGCCTTGTAGGATTCGTCCAACTCGTTGATCCTGACAACTATCGGGCGCGCCTTCTCCAGGAACTTCTTATAGTGCCGACCGACAAGGGGTTTGAGCAGAAACGACAGCATTAAGGGCCAGATCATAGACCGCAGGGCTGTATTGGCAAATGACAAATGCCCGGTGTAATCCCATCACGACCGAGGCACGCACATGCTGGAGCGTGGGGCGAAACCGCACCATTTAACATCTCCACGGGACACGAAAACCTGAGGCACCGGCAACCGATGCCAAGGGAACGATCCGGCAATCACTCGAAGCCCACGCCCGTTGCCACGTGGCCGGGCGGCCCGAACCTACTCCTTGCCAGGCACCCTTCCACAAATAGACTCTCTCCTATGAAAGCCCACGATGTTATCGGTCAAATCAAGGCACTTCCCCCGGAGGAGCAGGCCAAGGTTGTTGATTTCATTGAGGAAGTGAAGGCGCTCCAGCGCTCGAAGTACGCGGACCAGGTGAGTTTTGCCGATGCGGCGAAGTGGGTCTTCACTGAGCACGCCGAGCTGATGCGCAAGCTCGGCCAATGACCGAGCCCACGTTCCTGACGCTCGAGCAGGTTGAGGGCCTGCACCGCCGGGCTTAGCGCCTTCCACTTGGCCGAGTCCCAGGCCTACCTAGAAAGCAACAAGCGAACTGGGATTGCGGTGGCTCTTGTGTTTCTCAGGTTGAACGGAGTGACTGTGCCGAGCGCAACGGGCGAGTTGTACTCGGCCATGATCGCGATCGCCGAGCGGCGCATGGGGAAGCCCGAGCTTGCCGCTCTGCTAAGGGAGCCGGGGAAACCAGCCTAGATTCGGGAATACGCTGGGAGCCTTGAGGGAGGCCAGACTCCTCCCCCCGGTCAAAGCGTCTTCTTGAAATAAGCGATCGTCCGCTTGAGGCCCTCCTCAAGGGCCACCGTCGGATTCCACTTGAGCAGGCGCTTGGCTAGGGTGATATCGGGCTTGCGCTGCCTCGGGTCGTCGGCCGGCAGGGGCTTGTGGACGATCTTGGACTTGCCGCCGACCAGCTTGAGCGTCAGCTCGGCCAGCTCGCTCATCGTGAACTCGCCCGGATTGCCCAGATTCACGGGGCCGACGGACTCGGTCTGCGCCATGAACCTCAGGAAGCCCTCGATCAGGTCGTCGACGTAGCAGAACGAGCGCGTCTGCGAGCCGTCCCCGTACACCGTGAGATCCTCGCCCCGCAGGGCCTGGACGATGAAATTGGAGACCACGCGCCCGTCCGACTCGTTCATCCGCGGCCCGTAGGTGTTGAAGATCCGGGCCACCCGGATGTCCACCTTGTTCTCCCTGTGGTAGTCGAAGAAAAGCGTCTCGGCGCACCGCTTGCCCTCGTCGTAGCACGAGCGCGGGCCAATGGGGTTGACGTTGCCCCAGTAGCTCTCGGGCTGGGGATGAACCTGGGGGTCGCCGTAGACCTCCGACGTCGACGCCTGGAAGATCCTGACCTTGAGCCGCTTTGCCAGGCCCAGGCAGTTGATCGAGCCCATGACGGACGTCTTGATCGTCTTTATCGGGTTGTACTGGTAGTGCGGGGGCGACGCGGGGCACGCCAGGTTGTAGATCTGGTCCACCTCGTACTTGAACGGGTCGATCACGTCGTGCCGGACGAACTCGAAGTTCGGGTTGTTCGCAAACGACGCGATGTTCGCCTTCCGCCCCGTGAAATAGTTGTCCAGGCAGACGACGTCATTGCCCTCCGCGAGGAGCCTTTCGCACAGGTGGGAGCCGAGGAAGCCCGCGCCGCCGGTGACAAGAATGCGCATACTCCGGGGGATTAGGCCTTAAAGGGAGCCGGTTGGCGAGCGCTTTGCGGGCGCACGGGTCACGTTGCCGCCTCGTAGCGCGCGATCCAGGCCGCGTGCCACGCCCCGTAGTCGCCGGCCTCGATGTGGGAGCGGGCCTGGCGCATGAGGTCGAGAAAGAAATGGAGGTTATGGATCGTGAGCAGCGTCCCCCCGAGCATCTCGCCTGCGGTGACCAGGTGCCGCAGGTAGGCCCTCGAGAAATTGCGGCAGGTGTAGTTGTCCAGCCCCTCCACGACCGGCCGCGGGTCCGCCCTGAACTTCTCGTTCCGCAGGTTGATCGTCCCCTCGGGCGTGAACGCGAGCCCATGCCGGGCGACGCGGCTTGGCAGGACGCAGTCGAACATGTCCACGCCGAGGGCGATCATCCTGAGCATCTGGGGCGGCGTGCCCAGGCCCATGGTGTAGCGCGGCTTCCCGGCGGGAAGATGGGGGATCGTCGCCGCGACCTGCTTAAGCATTTCCGGCTCGGGCTCGCCGACGCTGACGCCGCCGACCGCGTAGCCGGAAAAGTCGAGCGCAGTGAGCTCCTCCGCCGCCTCCCGCCTCATGTCGTCGTACGTCGACCCCTGGACGATCGCAAAGACAAGGTGGCCCGATCCGAGGAACCCGGAATCCATGGCGATTTCCCGGCAGCGCCTGGCCCAGCGCAGGCTCCGCCCGCAGGCCTTCGCGCATGCATCCCTGTCGACGGGCCACGGGGGGCATTCGTCCAGGACCATCGCGATGTCGGAGCCCAGGTCCGCCTGGATGTCCATGACCTCCTTCGGGCCGAGGAACAGCCGCGCTCCGTCAAGGTGGGACTGGAATGCGACCCCGTCATCCGTGATCTCCCGGAGCTTGGAGAGGCTGAACACCTGGAATCCCCCGCTGTCGGTCAGGATTGGCCCGTCCCAGCCCATGAACGCGTGTAGGCCCCCGAGGTCGCGCACAAGACCGCTGCCGGGCCGGAGATTCAGGTGGTAGGTGTTTCCCAGGACGATCTGGGCGCCGATATCCCGGAGATGGACGGGAGTAAG
>DATNLY010000112.1:0-3411 GCA_035602635.1 Opitutaceae bacterium
CGCCGCAGCTCCGGCCCCGCTCCCGCCGCATGTCGAGGCCGCCAAGCCCGCTGCGGCCCCGCCGCCGCTTCCCGTTCGCGCGCCCTCGGTTCCGCGCCCGCTGCCGACGCTCGCGCCGTCAGCCGCGGCGCCGGTCGTCACCATAAGTGGGGACGTGAAGATCATCCACCTCAAGCCGCCCGTCATAGTGAGGGATTTCGCCGTGGCGCTTAGCCTCAAGCCGTTCAAGCTCATCTCGGAGCTCAACCAGATCGTCGGATTCGCGTCGATGAACTCGACGATCGACGAGGCGGTTGCGCAGAAGGTGGCCGAGAAATACGGGTTCGTCCTGGACATCAAGCACAGGGGCGACGTCACCGTGCAGCAGCAGGCGAAGGAGAAGGACAAGGCGAAGCCCGTCCTGGACGAGTCGAAGGACATGGAGCCGCGGCCCCCGGTCGTCGTCATCCTGGGCCACGTCGACCACGGCAAGACCACGCTTCTGGACGCCATCCGCAAGGCGAACGTCGCCGCGGGGGAGGCCGGGGGGATCACCCAGCACATAGGGGCCTACCAGGTGGTGCACAACGGCCGCAAGATCACCTTCCTCGACACGCCGGGCCACGCGGCTTTCAACAAGATGCGCGCCCGAGGGGCCTCGGTGACCGACATCGCGGTGCTGGTCGTGGCCGCCGACGACGGGTTCATGCCCCAGACGGACGAGGCGCTCGAGCACGCGCGCAACGCCAAGGTGGTCCAGATCGTCGCCGTGAACAAGATGGACGTGAAGGGAGCCAACCTGGACCAGGTCAAGGCGCAGATGCAGCAGAGGGGAATCGCCCCGGAGGACTGGGGCGGGGAGACAATCACGGTGCCGGTGTCGGCCGTGAAGGGGACTGGAGTCAACGACCTTCTCGAGATGATCCTCCTGCAGGCCGACGTCCTTGAGCTCAAGGCGAACCCCAAGGCGGAGGTCTCGGGCGTCGTCATAGAGTCGCAGGTGGACGTGGGCCGCGGCCCGCTGTCCACGCTGATCGTCCAGAAGGGCACCCTGCGCACGGGCGACGCGATAGTCTGCGGCTCCCACTGGGCGAAGGTGCGCGCCATGTTCGACGACCAGGGTAACCCCGTCAAGGAGGCGCCCCCGTCGATGCCGGTCCGGGTCATCGGCTGGTCCGGCACCCCCGGCAGCGGCGCCGTTTTCAGGGGCGCCAAGAACGCCCGTGAGGCGGAGAACCTCGCCGAGGAGGACGCGCATCGCCTGAAGAAGGAGGTCACGACCGTCGACTCCGCCCAGAAGGACATCTCCATAGAGCATCTTTTCGCCAACATCGCGGCGACGCAGCAGAAGGTCCTCAAGGTGATCGTCAAGGCCGACGTCTTCGGGTCCGCGGAGGCCGTCCGGCAACTGCTCGAGGGGATAACAAGCGCGAAGGTTTCGCTCGAGATCGTCTCCACCGACGTCGGCCTGGTGACGAAGAACGACGTGATCATGGCGGCGGCGGCGGGCGCCACGATCTTCGGGTTCAACACGAAGCTCGAGAACGGCGTCACGCCGCTCGCCAAGCACAACGGCGTCCGCATCGAGACTTTCGGGATAATCTACGAGCTCGGCGACAAGGCGCGCGAGATGATGGCGGACCTGCTCGATCCCGACATCAAGGAGATCAAGCTCGGGGCCGCCGAGGTCCGCGCGACATTCCCGCTCGCAAAGGGCTTTGTCGCGGGGTGCCTCGTCACCGAGGGCAAGATCAACCGCGGCGCCGCGGCCCGCCTGCGCCGGGGCCGAGAGATCGTGCACGAGGGCAAGGTCGGCACGCTCAAGCGCTTCAAGGACGACGCGAACGAGGTGCGCGCCGGCCTTGAGTGCGGCGTCAAGCTGGACGACTTCAACGGATACCAGGTGGGCGACGTGATCGAGTGCTACGACACCCAGAAGGTCCGGGCCTCCCTCTGACGGGCCAGCCCGGCGCACGTCCGTGTCCAACCGCATCGTCAGAATCAACGAGCTCGTGCAGCGCGAGATCAACGACATCCTGCGCCGCCGCCACACTGCGGAGGCCATCTCGATCACGGTCTCCGAGGTGAGGGTGGCCCCAGACCTGCGCGACGGCCGCGTCTTCGTGGCGATCCTGGGAGACGAGGCGGACGTCGCCGAGCGGTTCCGCTGGCTCAAGCGTAAGTCCACGGAGATCCGCGGGGAGCTCGCCCGGCGCATCGTCCTAAAGTTCATCCCGCACCTGACCTACGTCCTCGACAAGTCGAGCGACAGGGCGGCCCGGGTCATCCATGCGCTCGACCGGATCGGGCCAGCGGGCGAACCCCCTACAGAGACGGGCCATGGCGAAATTCTATCCTGAATTCTCGGAGTCGTTCGTCCGCCTGCTCGGCGCCGTCCGAGGGCGCCTGGTCGCCGTGGTCGGCCACTCCCGGCCCGACGGGGACTGCATAGGCTCCCAGGTGGCGCTTGCCCGGGTGCTCGAGGCCGCGGGGTCGAGGGCCGTCTGCGTGAACTCGGACGCGGTTCCGCGCCGCCTCGAGTACCTTGCGCACGGGGTGCAGTTCGTCAGGACCGACGAGGCCCTCCTCCTGGCTCCGGACGCCGCCGCGGTCTTCGTGGACTGCGCCGACCACGCGAGGGCGGGGGAGCGCCTGAAGGCGCGTTTTCACTCGCCTGCGGGCGTCATCGACCACCACCTGTCGAACAGCGGATTCGCCGCGATAAACATCGTGGACAGCGCCTCGGCGGCCTCGTGCGAGATGCTCGCCGGCATCCTCATCGACACGGGTATGCCGATCGACCCGGCCACGGCCGCCGCGCTCCTGGCGGGGATCATCACGGACACCGGGCAGTTCCGGTACGGCTCCACGTCGCAGCGCTGCTTCGTGCTCGCGGGGGAGCTCGTCGCCAGGGGCGCCTCGCCCGCCCAGGCCGGCTATGAGCTCTACGAGCGCGAGACGCCCGGCAAGCTCCGCCTCCTGCAGAACTTCCTAGCGTCGCTCGAGATGGAGTTCGGCGGGCGCGTGTGCATCGGCACGCTTTCCCAGGGCGTCTTCGCGGCGACGGGCACGACGGCGGAGGACACCGAGGGCCTTGTCGACTACGCGCGCTGCGTGGACGGCGTTGAAGTGGGCGTCCTGATCGAGGAAAGGCAGGACGGTGGGATAAAGGCGAGCCTGCGCGCGCGGGACTCCCTCTGCAGGCTGGACATGGTCGCCGGACTGTTTGGCGGCGGCGGGCACGCCTGCGCGGCCGGCCTCAACGTCAAGGATGCAAGGGGATTCCGCACCCGGCTGCTTGAGGCCATCGGGGAGCGCCTGCGGCTCGTCGACGCCGAGCGCACCCGGGGCAAACCCTAGCGGGCCATGCTGGGAACCCCAAGGGAGCTGGAGGGAGTGCTGCTCGTCGACAAGCCGGCCGAGCACACGTCG